>JBBIJG010000250.1:0-4944 GCA_037446095.1 Caldilineae bacterium | reverse complement strand
CACTCTAATCGAGCCATCTGCCCTCGGCCACTAAATCGTTGTTCAAAGTCCAAGTTCAACCATAGGGGCTGCATTTCCACGACCTGCCCTCCCTTCAGATAGACCCGTGTCACCCGGGGTAGGATGCTGGTGACGACTTCGTAGTTGATCGTACCGGCCAGAGCTGCCACTTCCTCGGCGCTGATTTCTGCTTCCCCCTGGCGGCCAAAGACCACCACTTCGTCGTCTTGTCGCACCCCTTCGATACCTGTCACATCCACCACGAACTGATCCATGCACACCCGCCCCACGATGGGGGCGCGCTTTCCGCCGATCAGGACCGCCCCCTTGTTGGAGAGGAGGCGGTGGTAGCCATCACCATAGCCCACGGGCACCAGGGCGACCGGGGTGGGTCTGGTGGTGGTGTAAGTGCAACCATAGCTGATGCTGGAACCAGGCGGCAGAGTGCGCACCCGTGCCACACGACTTTTGAGGGCCATGGCTGGCTGCAAAGGGATGGCCGGCTCCACCTCGCTGGAAGGGCGCAGGCCATAGAGGGCAATACCGCAGCGCACCATGTCCAGATGCGTCTCCGGCAGGTCCATGGTGGCCGCACTGCCGGCCACATGCCTGAGAGGGATGGCCAAGCCCGCCTCCTCCAGTTGCCGGACTACCTCCATGTAAAGGCTAAGCTGGCGGCGGGTGTAGGTTTTGTCGGCCGAGTCGGCGGCAGCAAAATGGGTGAAAAGCCCCTCCAGCTTCAGGCCTGGCAACCCGGCTATGCGTCGGGCGAAGGCAACCACCTCCTCGGGCAGGAGCCCAAAGCGCCCCAGGCCGGTGTCCACCTTGATATGGACGGGAATGACCTTGCCCTGGCGGTCCGACATGGCCGAGAGTGCCAGAGCGCCTTCCACGGTGGTAACCGTTGGTGTCAGGTCCCAGTGGACGATGGCTTCCGCCTCGCCAGGCAGGCTGTAGCCCATCACGAGAATCGGGGCCGTGATGCCTGCCCGACGCAGTTCTATTCCTTCCAGGACCCGGTGGACGGCCAGGCGGCTGGCACCGTTGGCCAGAACCGTCCTGGACACCGGCACTGCACCATGGCCGTAGGCGTTGGCTTTGACCACGGCCATCAGTTCGGTCCTCTCGCCCACATACTCCTTCAACCGGCGAGTATTACCGGCGATGGCATCCAGGTCCACCTCCGCCCAAGTCAAATGAGGATGGCTCTTCATTGTCTATGCTCCGTCAGCCGGGCAAAGGTGGAGTGGATGGCGAAGCCACCCACTCCACCCGCTCTTCTCCTTGCCCCCACCCCGGAGGGCATAGGGGCACCGAGCTTCGTTGCGCCAGCCCATCTCAAAGGCTCTTGAGCTTTTCCGTGAGCCTGGGCAGCACCTCGTACAGGTTGCCAACGACCCCATAGTCCGACAGGGCAAAGATGGGCGCGTTCTCGTCTTTGTTGATGGACACGGTGATCCTGGCCCCTCTGATGCCTACCGTGTACTGGATCTGCCCGGAGATGCCCACCGAAACACATAAGCGAGGGCTGACCTTCTTCCCCGACAGCCCCACCAGCCGATCTTCGGAGAGCCATCCCCAATCGGTGCTCAAGGATTTGGTACAACCCACCTCCGCACCGAGGACCCTGGCCAATTCCTCAACGATCCTCAGGTCCTCTTTCTTCTCCAGCCCTCTCCCGATACAGACGATGGCCTCTGCCTCCTCCAGGTTGACGGCCTCCCCCGCTTTCTCCTTCCTCTCGACGACACGGGTTCGAGGCGTTTTCAAAGACAGAGCTGCATCCACCACTTCTCCCTTTTTCGCCTCTCTGGCACCCAGGGCAAAGGTCTTGGGCATTACCGCGATGACCTTCTGGGGGGTTTTGATAGCTCCGGTGGCAACTGTGTTGCCTCCAAAAGCGTATCTGTCTGCCACCAACTGCCCGTCTTCCACCCTGACGCTATTGGCGTCGGTGATACAGCCAGCTTCCAACTTCTGCGCCACTCTGGGAGCCAGTTCTTTCCCGCGTTTCGTAGAGCCCAGAAGCAGAACCTCTGCCCCATGTCTCTGGGCAATCTGATACA
Organism: Caldilineae bacterium; assembly: GCA_037446095.1. GTDB lineage: Bacteria > Chloroflexota > Anaerolineae > E26-bin7 > E26-bin7 > E26-bin7. The sequence continues at coordinate 2,878 of JBBIJG010000250.1, read as the reverse complement.
GGGCTTCGGCGTAGGCTTCGGCGGTGAAGGGGACCAGGGCTGCATCCTCGCTCACATAGACCCTGTCTGCGCCGTAGGCAAAATAGTCGTCTGCTTTTCCCGCCGCACCCTGGCCCAGGAGGGCCGCCGCCAGGCTCATGCCCAGTGCACTTTTGAACTCCTTACCTTTGGAGATGAGTTCCAGGGCCACATCATCTTTCTCGCAAAATACCAGGATCTCTGCCATGATTACCTCCCTAAGACTCCTTCTTTGATGAGGGCATCAACGAGGTTGCCGATGACCTCGTCGAGTTCGCCTTTGAAGACCACTTGCTTTCTCGCCGTCTCGGGGGCCAGGTTACTGAGCACCTCCACAGCGGTTCCTTTCGCTCCGACTGCATCTCCGGCCAGCCCGAGGTCGGCGGGTGTCCAGGTCTGCACCGGCTTCCGGGCAGCCTGGAGGATCTGCTTCAGGGAGGCCAGGCGAGGTGTGTTGATTTCGGCGGCCACCGTGACCACAGCTGGCAGGTCGGCTTCCACGACCTCAAAGCTCTCCTCCATGTTCCTGACAGCTTTTATTTTGCCATCGGCCACTTCCAGTTCCCGCACATAGGTGATCTGAGGGAGGTCGAGCAGTTCCGCCAGCCTCGGTCCCACCTGGCCGGAGTAGTTGTCTGTAGAACCCTCCCCACAGAGGATGAGATCGTACCCCCCCATTTTCTGGATGGCCTTGGCCAGCGCTTTGGCCGTGGCCGCCGAGTCCGAACCGGCAAAAGCGGGGTCTATAAGAAGGACGGCTTCGTCCGCCCCAATGGCCAGGGCCTCTTTGATGGTGTCCTTCAGTTTGGCCGGACCCAGCGCCAGAACGGTGATCTTGCCTGTCCCCATTTTCTCCTTGATACGGACTGCCTCCTCCAGGGCATTCTTGTCCATATCCCCGAAGATGAGGGGAACTCCTTCCAGGACGGGCTTTCGCTCCTTGATCCTGATCTGCTGCAAATCAGGGATTTGTTTCATGCATACGATGATGTTCATGCTTGTACCACCTTTCTCCTAGTTTATTGTTACTTGACACAGATAGTTTATACTTTTGATGTGTCAGAAACTCGTTAATCTGCCTAAGGCGGATGATGTTAACACCCATCGCAGCCAAACACCCCATGCCGATTAGCACAAACAGTGTACTGCTTGCACTCTCTGAGAACAACTGCGCCACTCCATACACGAAGGAAAGGGCACCAACGATGGCTCCGCCCACGGCAAGGATTTTCCTTCTGCCGATTGACTTCTTCAATTGGTCCGAGAAGATATTGAAGCAACTCGTACAAATAACCACCTTGCGTGGCCCTGACAAGAGGAGGCAATCGGCGCAGTACGCCTTTGCACAATATGGACAAACGGCTACAGCTTTCGTGTCTTGATGATTAAAACAGAATTCCATCTCCCGGTCTATATTTTGAGGAAACTGAAGGCGTCCTTGATGGTCTCCATGTTTAAGAGATTGCCTCTAAGCTCCTGCAGCACAGTCGTAGACAGCTTTTGTTTGGGCTCTTTATCTATCCACATCAGCTTCTCGAGCAGATCGCAGAAGACTTTAGGGTACAGGTTGAAAAGCCTGGGGTTCTCCAGCACATTGAGGACGTGGCTGAAAGTTTGCAGTTCCTTGTAGATAAAGCTGTCCCTGACCAGTTGCTCATAGCAGGACAGAGTGGCAGCAGAAAAGTCGTTTTTCTCCCTGGCCCGCTTAATAGTCTGAGCCGCCATAGCCCCTGAAGCCAGGGCGTACTCCATCCCCCTCACGGTCATGAGCATGTTCAACCCGAAGCCGGCCGCATCGCCTACCACCAGGATGCCGTCGCCATAGAGTTTGGGCATGGCGTGGATTCCGCCCTCGGTGATCACATGGGCCGAATACTCTACGACTTCTCCGCCTTTGATGAGGGGTCGGACCTCGGGGCGCTGCTTGAAATCCTCCATCATCTGGTGCACTTCCAGCTTGGGCTCTCTCTGCATTAAGGCTTTGATGCCCACCACCAGGCCCAGGGAGATGCTCTCCAGGTTGGTGTACAAAAATCCCCCGCCCATCATCCCCTTCGTTAAGGCGCCGAAGAACAGTTGGGCCAGGCCCTGATTGCCCTCCAGGTTAAACCGGTCTTCGATGGTCTGGCGGGGGAGTTCGATGACCTCTTTGACGCTGACAGCATAGTGTTTCGGCTCCCGCCCCTTCCGCAAGCCAGCCTTTTCGGCCATCAGGGAAAGGACACCATCGGCCGCGACGACCACGTCGGCATAGATTTCATCGCCATCGGCCACAATGCCAACCACCCGGCCGCCTTGGATGACCAGATCGTCCACCTTGCTTTTGGGGATGACAAAGGCCCCCTTTTCGGCCACCTTGTCGCCAAACCAGCGGTCGAATTTGGCCCGCAGGATGGTGAAACTGTGATAGGGCGCCTGGTCGAACCGGTCGCTCCGCAGTTCCACTGTAGTGGACGACGACTCGGCTATCATGGTCAATCTCTCCCTGACCACATGCCGCTCCAGTGGCGCTTCATCCCAAAGATCGGGGAAGAGGTCCCTGACGGGGTTCAGGTAAATTCTCCCGCCGGTCACGTTCTTGCTGCCCGGAAAGTCCCCCTTTTCGGCCACCAGTATCGCCAGGCCCTCGTCGGCCAGGCAGTAGGCCGTCGCCAGTCCGGCCAAACCACCCCCCACGATGACGACATCCATTTTCTCCATAAAGCTTCTCTCCTCACCCAAGACCTGACAGGTTTTGGAAACCTGTCAGATCTAGCCTCTAAATTTAAGAGGCAGCGCCTTTGCTGCCCCTTCAGCGGTTTGCTTTTGCCTGTAGTCAGGCGCGAATTGAAGTGTCCACCCGATGTTACTGGATAGGCGA
>JBBIJG010000249.1:0-4959 GCA_037446095.1 Caldilineae bacterium | reverse complement strand
AAAGCTCACTGGGCTGAATTGAGCCCCTGAAAAGACTGCGCTGAGCACCAAATTTCTCGCTCCCGATCAACAGCACAGCTCCCAGCAGGATCAAAGTGCCGACCATGATGGGGATGGAAAAGCGTCGCCAGTGGTGGTACTCGATACGGGCCATCACCAGAAGCGCTGCCACCCCCAGGGCTGCCCAAAGGACCTGACGGGCCAGGAAATAAGTCGGCTGTTCATATTCCTTGTAAGCCAAGTCAAAGGTCGCGCTGTAGACCATCATCAGGCCGATGATGAGCAAAGCCATGACAATGATCAGGAGCAGATAGTCGAACCTTCCCCTCTGGCTGCCGGTTTGATTCGCTGCTTTGCTGATTTGCCTCTTGGCTGTAGCCATCTACCCCCAAGCCCCTTTGGGCCTGAACGTCAACGTTCAGGCTGAGCCGCTCAGACGCATGGCAATCAAAGAGCTTTGACCAATTCGCGGAAGCGTTCACCCCGCTCGGCGAAATCACGGAAGGCGTCAAAACTGGTGCCGCCCGGCGACAGCAATACGACATCACCGGGTCGCGCCTGCTGCGCTGCAACCCCCACTGCCTCATCGAGAGTGGCGCAGGTGTGAACGACCAACCGGGAATGGGGCATGGTACATTGAGCCTTGCGGATGGCTTGCTCAATGATAGGAGCCGCCTCACCGAAGAGCACCAGATGCCTCACCTTACGCAGCGTCAGTTGCGCCATCTCTTCCCAGGGCAGGTGCTTATCTCGCCCCCCAGCCAGAAGCACAATGGGCTCCTCGAAAGAGCGCAGGGCAGCCACGGTGCGCTCCGGCGACGTAGCGATGGAATCATTGTAATAGCGCACCCCTCTCAACGTCCGGACAAGCTCCAACCGGTGCTCGACCCCGCTGAAAGTGGTTGCCACGTGCGTCATAGACTGCGGGTCAGCACCGGCCGCTCCGGCAATGGTACAGGCCGCCAGCACGTTTGCCACGTTATGCTGCCCCAACAGTTTGATCTCGGCCACAGCGCAAATCGGCCACTCCTCACCCCTCAACCTGAGTATGACCATGCCATCTCTTACAAAAGCCCCCTGTCCTACCTCAGTCCGCAGACTGAAGCTCAACACCGGCCGAGATTTGCGGTTCGCCATTTGCAGTTTGAGATTCGCCGTGATGGGATTGTCGTAACCCAGCACGGCCACATCGCCCGGACCCTGATAGCGCAAGATGTTGACCTTAGCTTCAATGTAAGCCTCCATCGTCGGGTGACGGTCCAGGTGATTGGGCGTGATGTTCAAAATGGCGGCGATGGGAGGACTCCAGCCCCAACCGACGAAGTCAAAAGGCCCCTTCTGCCGGGGGCGGTCTTTTGTCGGGCTTTCACCGCCCTTAGAGCTCTGCGCCTCACTGCCTGGCCAGGGAGCAAAAAATTCCAGTTGAAAGCTGGAGAGCTCCATCACCACTTTGTCTTCGGGCTGAATATCGGTCAGGCGGCCGATCAGAGGCTGACCGATATTGCCCCCCACCCAGGTGCGGTAACCGGCCTTCTCCAGCATCCTGCCCACCAATGCCGTGGTCGTGGTTTTGCCGCTGGAGCCGGTGATGCCGATAATCGGTGCCGGACACAGTTGGGCGAACAGCCTGGTCTCACTGCTGAGGGAGATCCCCTGTTTTCTGGCCTCCTCCAGAATGGGAGCCTCCAGTGGCACGCCCGGGCTGACGAAAATCACATCGGCTTCCAGGATGTCCCTCGGATGCGCACCCAGCACCAAGCGGATGGGCAAATCCGCCAGGGCTTCGATATTCCTGGCCAGCTCTTCCCGGCTTTTCAAATCGCTGACGGTGACGGTAGCCTGACGCTCGGCCAGAAAGCGGGCCAGGGCTGTGCCTTCGCGAGCCAGGCCGATGACCGTCACCCGCTGCCCTCTGAAGTCCATCAGATGGCTACCACCCGATCGGCCGCGCGCATCGCTTCCAGGATCCGGGTCATGCCCCCCACTTTTCCCACAGCGACCTGATCCCGCAAGCCGGCGTAGCTCAGGCAAGTGGAGCAGGTCAGTATCGGCACCCCTTTGGCTTCCAGGGCTTGCAACTGGGCCAGCACTGGCGAGCCGTGAGTGACCAGAGAGACACCCTCTGTAGTGAAGAGGAGTTGGATGGAGGGCTCATCCAGGGCCTGCAGGTCTTGCAACAAGGCTGCCAACTGGCCGTCAGAGCAGGAGCCGTTCTCGCCGATTACGATGGCTAACGATCTGAGTTTTTGCATGATGGTTCCCTCTCCTTTGATCTGCTCACCTCACCCCTCTAGAGTCGCTTAAGAGCCGATCCAGAGACCCGTGCATAAGGTATTTTGGGCCAGGGGAAGGCAGTGCCTTCGTCTAGCTATGGGGATGGGGTGAGGGCCGAAAACGCTCACAAGAGAGCCAGAGCTATGCCCAACATGGCCGCCAGGATACCCACCAGCCAGAACCGTTGGGTCACCTGAGTTTCTGACCAGCCCAACAATTCAAAATGATGGTGCAAAGGGCTCATTTTGAAGAGACGGCGTCCTTGGCCGTAGCGCCGCCTGGTCAACTGGAAATAGGCCACTTGCAGGATCACCGATCCCGCCTCGGCCACGAAGATAAGGCCCACTACAGGTAGCAACAACCACTGACCCGACAGCAGGGCCACGACGGCTAAAGTCGCACCCAGAGCCTGGGAACCCATGTCCCCCATGAAAAGGTCGGCCGGGTAAGCGTTATACCACAGAAAAGCCAGCAGAGCGCCCACCGTGGTGAAGCAAAAAGCCAGCAGCGGATACTGCCCTTGCAGATAAGCGATAATGCCATAGGCCGCGAAGGCCAGGGCAGCCGTAGACCCGGCCAATCCATCCAGGCCATCGGTCAAGTTGACTGCGTTAGAAGTGCCGACGATAATGAACATGGCCACGGGGACGTACCATGGGCCAATGTCTATCTTTTGCGCCACGGTGGGCAGGGCCACACTGCGCAGGTGCAAAGCAAAATGCAGCCCCAATGCTGTCACGAGAGCAATGAACACCTGGCCGGCAAACTTGTAGCGAGCCAACAGCCCGATTCCCTGATTCCGCCCCCGCACACCGGCCAGGTCATCGAAAGCCCCCAACAGGCCAAACCCGACCATCACTCCCAGCGGCACCAGGATGGACTTGCCGATCAAAGGGCTGCCGTGCTCAAAGCCAAAATAAGCCAGGAAAGCCCGTCCGGCGGCGAAGCCGCTCAGAAAGTTGGCAAAATTAAGGACGACGGTGATCACAAAGACCGGCACCAGAATCATCAGGCCACCCATAGTCGGGGTACCTATCTTGACCTGGTGAGAATTGGGGCCTTCAAGTCGGATTTGCTTGCCGATATGCCACCGGCGCAGCAAGTTAATCAGCGGGCGGCCCCAGATAACGGCCAGAAAGAAAGACACCGTCCCCAGGGTCAAGGTGAAGGGCATAGGGGCTGAGGTCATGGCGAATTCATTCCTTGAGATTGATTCAGAGGGGCCGTAAGCGCAGCGACGATCTCTTCCATCTTCATCCCTCGCGAGCCTTTGACCAGTACAACGTCGCCCTGGCTTACGATCTGGCGCAATTGAGCGATAGCCTGCTCATTGTTCTCCACCATGACGACATCGCCCTTGGCCATGCCACAGGCCAGAGCTTCCTGAGCAATGATCCGGCCCCGTGGCCCCACGGTGATCAAAATGGAAACCACGTCAACAGCCCGCCGTCCTACCTTACGGTGGCCCTCCTCCTCGAAATCGCCCAGTTCCAACATATCGCCCAGGACGGCGATTTTGCGCCCCGACAGCTCGTCCAGAAGATTGAGGGCTGCAATGGAGGAAGCAGGGCTGGCGTTGTAGGTATCGTCCAGGATAGTCGAGCCCCGGATACCCTTGACGGCTACCAGACGCACTTGCTCCGTCACGTCCCACAGCCCGGCTATGATTTCCTCCCAGGACTCACCCTCCACCAGTCCCACGGCTGCCGCCGCCAAAGCCGTATGCACGCTGTGACGGCCCAGAAGAGGGATCCTGACGTGAAGCCTTTCTCCTTTGGAATGGAGTTGGAAGCGGACCCCTTCCAGCCCCCGGCTCTCGACATGGCTGGCCCAAAGGTCACAGGCGGGGTCCAGGCCATAGTAGAAGACCTGGGCTTGCGTCTTTTCCGCCATTGCCCGCACCATCGGGTCGTCCCCATTGAGGATGGCGACCCCTCCTTGGGCGGCTGGAGGCAGGGCTTCCACCAGTTCGGACTTGGCCTGGGCGATGCGCTCGATCGTCTTCAGCCGCTCCAGGTGGGTGGGGCCGACGTTCGTCACCACCCCCACCTGGGGACGGGCGATGGCGGCCAGGGCGGCGATTTCTCCCAGAGCATACATGCCCATCTCCAGGACCACCCGCTCGTAATCAGGGTTTAAGGATAACAGGGTTAATGGCAGGCCAATTTCATTGTTATAACTCCCCCAACTCTTCAAAGTACGAAATCTCTTCCTCAAGACCGACCAGATCATTTCCTTGGTGGTCGTCTTACCCACACTGCCGGTCACGCCAATCACACGGGGGGAGAACCTGGCTCGCCAGAAGGCCGCCAGGCGTTGTAAAGCCTTCAGGCTGTTCTCGGCTTTGAGGCAAAAAGGTGGTTGGATAGGGGCTGCGGGCAAGGGAGCTTGCGCGTCCACTATCTGACACCCGGCCTCTACTTCCCTTTCGATCAGAGCGGCTAGTGCGCCTCGCCTGAAAGCATCGGCCACAAAGTCATGGCCATCCTGGTGTTCGCCAGGCAAGGCCACGAAGAGGCTATTGGGGCACGCCTCTCGGGAATCAATGACCACAGCAGTCAGTTCAATTTGGGGGATCACTCCTGCGGCCGGCCTTTGGCCGACCACCCCCTCCACGAGATCGGCCAGGGTCAGCATCGCCTCTCAGGTCCCATGGCATTAAGTATTACAGCCGCACTCGCAGGT
>JBBIJG010000248.1:0-4971 GCA_037446095.1 Caldilineae bacterium | reverse complement strand
CCAGAAGAACCCGTTATCTGCCTGCCATACACACAAGCAACGAGCCCATCCAGGCTCGTTGCGGTTAAATTATACCATATCGGAGGATGAATTGCAAATTTGGATGAAGGCTGAGCTTGCCCAGTGGAAACTCACTATAGCCCCCTTCCATTTCCCATGATGGGCAAAGGTGCCCCCATCGAGCCTTCTTCCGCGTCGGACAGGGGGTTCGGACCCCCATCCCCGGCCCTTCTCCCTGCGAAGGGGAAGGGGAGTTTCCCTCCCCGACGCGGGGAGGGGCCGGGGGAGGGGTCAGGCCACAGTGGACAAAGTTGCCTCCACCGAGCCCCCTCCGCCTCGGTCAGGAGACCTTTGGCGATCAAAGAGCCTGCTAGGAGCCTGTCGGAGAGACATTCCGGCGTGGAGGCTTCAGCCGGAATCTGGCCATTGCACCGGCTAAAGCCTCCCCTCCGGAGCTCCAAAGACGCCTCACCTGGTTTACTCCGACAGCCTGCTAGATTCCGGAGGAAACTCTATAGGACCAGAGGGCTAGTACCTCAAGCCTATTGACAGGTAAGCGAACAGGGTTTATAATGACAGTAAAAAGTCAGATGGTCTGATAATAAAACCAGTCTCAAACCTGGGCAAATAGAAATCAGGTGACAAATGGAAGAGATACGACCGGTCGTTCGCAGTACCCTGGTACGCTCTGTGGCCGCCCGATTGGTTTCGCTGATTGCCAAAGGCACTTTCAAACCCGGTGACAGGCTCCCCTCAGAACGCCAACTGGCTCAGAAGCTGAAAGTTGGCCGCTCGACGATCCGTGAGGCCCTGCAAAGCCTGGCCCTGGTCAATCTGGTAGACATGCAGCCTGGCCGGGGCACGTTTGTCAAGGAGATGGACGTGAACTCGATGGCCCGCCTCGCAGAAATGATCCAGCTTGAAGCGCAGAAAGACTCAACAGGGGCCCCGGCCAGGCTCCCCATCGGCCTGAGCAGGGTTGCATCTCCCGGCCCGACACCCCTGCCCCCCAGCCTGGAGAAGCCGCTCCGCATCCCCGATCTGCGCAAGGACCGCCTGGGAACCTTCGAGTTCATCTCTTGGTGGGAGCGGGAAAAGGTGCAGGCCGCCAAGATGATGGTCGTGGGCGCGGGAGCCCTGGGCAATGAGGTGCTCAAGAACCTGGCCCTCATGGGCGTCGGCCACCTGTTCATCGTTGACTTTGACACCATCGAGGCCGCCAACCTCAGCCGCTCGGTGCTTTTCCGCCCCGAAGACAACGGCAAGAAGAAGGCCGAGGTCGCCGCCCGCCGCGTCAAAGAACTGAACCCCGACGTGCGGGTGCAGTTCTTTCACGGCGACATCAACACCGATCTGGGCCTGGGCGTCTTCAGACGCATGGACGTGGTCATCGGCTGCCTGGACAACCGCGAAGCGCGCCTGTCGGTGAACCGCTTCTGCTATTGGCTGAACAAGCCCTGGGTGGATGGAGCCATCCAGGAACTGTTCGGCTTGGCGCGGGTCTTTGTGCCCGGCCAGGGGGCCTGCTTCGAGTGCACCCTCACCGAGCAGGCCCGGCGAGAGATGTCGCTGCGCTACTCGTGTCCGCTGTTGGCCCGCCAGAACATCCTGCTGGGCAAAGTGCCCACCACTCCCACCATCTCGGCCATCATCGGCGGGATGCAGTCTCAGGAAGCGCTGAAGCTGTTGCACGGCCTGCCGGTGGAAGCAGGCAAAGTGACCCACTTCAACGGGCTGACCAACGAAGTGCACACCACCGCCTATGTGGAGAAAGAGGACTGCGAGAGCCATTGGATCTACGGCGACATCACCGAATTGCCCGGCCACCGGGCGAGGGATACGACCCTGGCCCAGATGTTGGAGATAGCGCGAGCGGAACTGGGGGAGGAAGCGGTCCTCGAGCTGGACCAGGAAATCGTGCTGGCCCTGGAGTGTCACGTCTGTCACACCGTGACGGAAGTGCTGAAGCCGGTCTCGCGGGTCAGCCTGGAGGAGGGCCGTTGCCCCGGCTGTGGCGAACTGCGTGAGGTGCACATGTCACACCTCATCACCGGCGATGAGCCCTTCCTGGAGCGGACCCTGCTGAGCATCGGCGTGCCCCCGCTGCACATCCTACGGGCACGCAACAGCCAGGAATACCGCTTCTTCGAGCTGACGGGCGACCTGGAGGAAACGCTGCACTTTGCCCATTTTGAGCCCTCGGTCGAAGGACGGCTCAGAGTCAAAGCCAGGGCTAAGCCGCTCATCAAACTGGGCCCCTACGTCCCACCGGAGCCGTTGAAGGTGAGGCCGAAGCCCCGGCTGAAAGTCAGGCTAGAGAAGAAGCCCGAACCAGCCCCTCGGGACGAAGCCCCTCTCAAGGTTAGACCCGGTCAAGATTGAGCCGAGATGACCAGACGCAGTGCCTCATTTTTGCTCGCGGCGGATTTGCAATCCGCCGCCGGGCCGCTGGATTACAAATTTTATCCTGAGCGAAAGCGAAGAGCCAGCGGGGGCAATGTGTGAGCTGCCGAGATTGCCGGGGGAATGGAGAACCGTTGAATGTTGAGAGCAGCGCATCTTTTGGATTTCATACGTGGCTCACGGGCGCCCGCCAAGAGACGTCAGGGAGGCAATGCGAATATGGCCAGGCCGAGAAGGGCGGCCGCTCAAGGACACGCAGCGAGAGAACCTCTGGCTAAAGCCCCTTTGAAGTGGGGTGTGACTCTCCATCTGCTGATGGCTCTGCTACTGGGCCTGGGAGTGGGCCTCTTACAGGCTAACGTTGACCAACTTGCGGTCGCGGTTCCCCCTGCGGCGCCGGCCCTGGTTGGGGCAGGGATTATGGGCCTGCTGGCCGGGCTGACAGCTCGCCTCATCCTGCGGGGCTGGACGAGAGCACTCAAGTTCCTGCTCTCACTGCTGGCATTGCTGGCCTGGATGGCCTTGTCCGAAGCCACCTATGCCCTCTGGACAGGGCTCCGTCCCCTCGCCTACCTAGCAGAGGCCGACAACTGGCTTGAGATGGGCCAACTGGCCATCGGCTGCCTGAGCATCATCGCCGTCAACCGTATCGGGCAGCCCGGGGGAGAAAGGACACCTTTACAATGGACCTGGAGGTCGGGTGACCAGCCCCCGACCCCTGGGATGGCCAGAGCCCCCTTGAAATGGGGTCTGGGCCTCCACTTGGTGACGGCTGGCGTGTTGGGCTTGAGCCTGGGCTTCCTGCAAGCCAACGCCAGTCAACTCGTGGTTCCCCCTTTAGCTCTGGCTCTGGCCGGGGCGGGGGTCGTGGGCCTGCTGGCCGGGCTGACCGCCTGTCTCACCCTGCGCGGCTGGACGGAGGCCCTCAAATTCCTGGTTGTGTTGCTGACCTTGCTGGTCTGGATCGCCGTGGCCGAAGCCACTTACGCCCTTTGGCTCGGTCTCCGCCCCCCGGCATACCTGGCAGAGGCTGACAACTGGATCGAGATGGGCCAACTGGCCATTGGCTGTCTGAGTGCCATCGTCGGGGGGCTGGCCAGGCGGCATCCCGGCCCCGACGAGGTGGTTCCGGCTCCCCACCGCCGGGAACCCGCCGCATCTCGCAGGACCACCCGTCAGCCGCCTCAGGTCGGAGTGCGACAGCGCCGGGTGCTCTCAATACCTCAACTCAGATTACCCACCCGGACGCGCCGTCGGCCTCTGCCGATGCGGAAAAGCTCTGGGGTAAAGGTCATCGCCAAAGCTGAGGACCGCTGCCCCTATTGTCTCGACGTGATCGAGAAGAACGACCCTCGCGGTGTGGTGGTGTGTGAAATCTGCGGCGCACCTCACCACGCCGATTGCTGGGAAGCGGGAGGCAAATGCCAGGTGCCGCATCTCATCACCTGACCTCCAACCCCTCTCCCTTCCCCTCACTTGGAGGGAAGGGGAGGGGTTAGGGGTGGGGAAGGGGATCCAAAATCGCTGGAGGAACTTATGAAATCTCGAATTGATGCCAGTCCACGAGTCCGGCGCTTGCGCGCCGACCACCAACTGATGGTCGAATTGAAAGGACGCAGCGACCTGATTGACTTTGAGGTCGTGGACCGCGCCCGGGGCATGCCGCCGGAAAAATACATCGTCACCTTCAAGTGCAAAAGCATCATCGGCATTGACGCCAAAGGCAACCCCAAGTTCGGCAACTGCCACAAAGTGGAGATCTACCTGCACAACGAGTATCCGCACCGCTGGCCGGGGCTGAAATGGCTGACGCCCATCTGGCACCCCAACATCAACCATGTTAACGGCAGCGTGTGCATTGACGCCGCCTGGTGGACGGCGGCGCGGTCGCTGGACCGGCTGGTGATCATGCTGGGCGAGATGGCGCAGTACAAGAACTTTCACGATGATCCCACCAAACCCCCTTTTCCCTGGGACCGCGAGGCTGCCGAGTGGTGCCGCAACTACCGCAAAAAACATCCCGATGCCTTTCCGGTGGACAGGCGGGAACTGCTGCGCCCGGAGCGGGTCAAGCTGGCCAAGGCAAAACGAGCCGCGCCTGACAAGAAACCCAAGATCAAACTCAAATGAAAGGAGCGTATGAAAATGGCTGACATACCTGTGACCCTGGTGCTTCCTGCTGGCGGTACACGCACGGCAGAAGTGCCCGACGACGTGCCGGTGAAGGAGTTGCTGCCCGAGTTGGTCTCTTTGCTGGAGTTGCCGACGACGGGACCGGACGGGCGGCCGATGAGCTACCGGATTGACAGCAAGGCCCTCGGCCGTGAGCTGCAGGAAAACGAAACCCTGGCCGAGGCCGAGGTGCCCCACGACGACCGCCTGATGCTGACGGCGGACGTGACAGCTGGCGCCAGGTAGGCCACGATGGGCGAAGGTGCCCTCCGAGCCCCCTCCGCCTCGGTCGAGGGCTCGGATCCCCACCCCCGGCCCTTCCCCCGCGAGAGGGAAGGGGAGTTCGGACCCCCATCCCCGGCCCTTCCCCCTACGAGGGAGAAGGGGAGTTCGGAC
>JBBIJG010000247.1:3242-4973 GCA_037446095.1 Caldilineae bacterium | reverse complement strand
ACCATTTTTTGCAGACGTTCTACCGTGTCGGGTGAGAATAACTGCTCACCTGTTTCTACGTTCACCCGTGCGGGAACATTCTCAATGACAATGAGTTGACCGTTCACTTCAAGCGTGTAAGTGACTTTTCGCTCGACCAACCTTTCGTTCCACTGATAGCTCCCCATATCAAGCTCTCCTAACTCTAAAATCAATCCATTGAGACGGATCCGGCTCGTACAGGGTGACGATTTTCACCAACGGGCGAGTGGGATAACTGCATTGAACATGCAAAGGTCTGCCCGCCTGTGTAAAGCCAAGAATCAAACAACTCGGACCATACCTATCTTCTGGATAATCTTCAATAATCTCGCCGTTTGCGATTGCCTCTCGGAACTCTTGCACGCTGATTTGGCGAAGGATGCTTTGGTCAACAGCGTGCTTTGAAAACTCAAACTGCCCTGCCTGAATCTTGGTACGTATTTCCTCAATCATCACTACTGTGTTGTTGCAAAGTCGTCTACCCGTGAGACCTGCTTGCCGATGACATTCAGGTTGGAGTGGCATGGCTCTGCCTCACCCCACCGCCATCGCCGGCATCAGCAGCGAGCTGAGCTGGGCCAGCAGTTGCTGGTCGGTGAAGCCGTGCAGGGTGATGGCCCCACCCCGGCAGGCGGCCACACACACCCCACAGCCCTTGCACAGGGCGGCGTTGACCTGGGCTACCTTCTGGTGAGGCCGCGCCTCCACCAACTGGATGGCGCTGGCCGGGCAGACCTCCACGCACAGCCCGCAGGCCACACAGCGCAGGGGCAGCACCTCGGCCGTCATGGGCTCGATCTCGACCACGCCCCGCTGCAACAACCCCAGGGCCTGAGCTGCCGCACCGCTGGCCTGGGCCACGGTGTCGGGGATGTCCTTGGGCCCCTGACAGGTCCCGGCCAGGAAAATGCCGTCCATGGCCGTCTCCACCGGGCGCAGCTTGGGGTGGGCCTCCAGGAAAAAGCCGTCCGCGCTGCGGGTGATGTGGAACAGTTGCGCCACCTGCTCGGCATCGGAAGCGGGCACCATGGCCGTGGCCAGCACCACCATGTCTACCGGTATTTCCACCACCTCCCCCAGCAGGCTCTCCTCGGCGCGCACCAGCAGCCGTCCGTCTTCCAGGCCCTCCACCTGCGCTCCCTTACCCCGGATGAAAATCACCCCCTCTTCCTGCACCCGCTCGTGGAACTCGGCGTAGCCCTTGCCAAAGGCGGTAATGTCAAAATAGAACTCGTAGACCTGGGCGTGGGTCTTCTCGCGGACCAGATGGGCCAGCTTCATGGAGTACATGCAGCACACCCGCGAGCAGTAGGGGTTAAAGTTGCGGTCGCGGCTGCCGATGCAATGCAGGATGGCCACGCTCTGGGGCTTGCGTCCATCTTTGAGCACGATCTCACCGCCGGTCGGCCCGCCGGCGTCGCTGATGCGCTCCAACTCCAGGGCGGTATACACGTTGTCCAACCGGCCGTAGCCGTACTGGGGCATCCGCCGTGGGTCGAATAGCTCAAAGCCTGTGGCCAGGATAATGGCCCCCACATTGATCTCTTCCAGGGTCTCATGCATGTTGTGGTCAATGGCTTCCCGTTCGCAGGTCCACACGCAGCGGTAGCACTCGGCGCAGAGGCCGCAGTCCAGGCAGCGGGCCGCCTCGGCGCGGGCCTGCTCCTCGGTCAGGGGCAGGACGACCTCCTTGAAGGTGCCCCGTCGTTC
>JBBIJG010000247.1:3004-3223 GCA_037446095.1 Caldilineae bacterium | reverse complement strand
CGCGCTGGCTCGACACGAGGCCGCGGGGTGATGGCTCCCAGGCGGACCTTGGCCTGGGCTTCGGCTTTGGTCCACTTTTCCACCGGGGGCCTGGGCGGCTCCGGTTGCTCCAGCGGCTCGCCTTGCAGGTAGCGATGGATGGATTGGGCCGCCTCGTGGCCCAAGGCCACGGCATTGATGACAAATCCCGCGCCGGGAATGATGCCCCGTCCGGCAAAA
>JBBIJG010000247.1:1177-2918 GCA_037446095.1 Caldilineae bacterium | reverse complement strand
GGGCCGAGAACTGGCCAATGGCCCGGATGACAGTGTCTACCTCCAGGGTGAACTCGGTGCCTGGTTCGGGCACTACCAGCCGCTTACCGCTGAGGTCAATGCGGCTCAGTTGCCGCGCGCGAGCACACTCCAGGCCCACCACTCTGCCGTCCTCTCCCAGGATGCGGGTGGCCACTGTATCAGTGACCAGCTTGACGCCCTCGGCCTTGGCCTCTTCCAATTCCCACTCGTAGGCCGGGATCTCGCCCCGCGAGCGACGGTAGATCAGGTAGACCTCTTCTGCTCCCAGGCGCAGGGCAGTGGTGGCCACATCCACGGCGGTGATCCCACCGCCCACTACGGCCACCTTTTTGCCGATGCGGGGTGGCCGGCCCAGGTTGACCTCTCGCAGGAAGGCAATGCCCGACAGAACCCCTGGCAGGTCCTCTCCCTCGATGCCCAGCCGCGTCTGGCGGGTGATGCCGGTGGCCAGGAAGACGGCATCGTAGCCCTCGTCCAGGAGCTTGCCCGGATCGCTGACCGGGCTGTTCAGGCGGAGCTCCACCCCCAGGCCCAGGATGTAGTCAATGTCTCGCTGCAAGATACCTTTGGGCAGGCGATGTTCGGGGATGCCCACGCGCATCATCCCTCCGGCCACCGGCAGGGCTTCAAAGACGGTCACTTTGTAGCCCAGCCTGACCAAGTCATGAGCGGCGGTCAGGCCCGCCGGCCCTGAACCGACGATGGCCACCTTTTGCGACCTAGTCTGTGGGGCTGGTTCAGTGTGCTGGAGCAGGCCGTGGGTATAGACGTAATCGGTCACAAAGCGCTTCAAAGCCATGATGGCGATAGGTTCGTCCACCAGGCCACGGTTGCAACGCCCCTCACAGGGATGGTGGCAAGAGCGGCCACACACACTGGGGAAGGGGTTGTTCTCGCGGATGACCCGCATGGCGTCCTCGAAGCGGCCGTCACGGATGCAGGAGATGTAGCCCTGGGCGCGCTGCCCGGCGGGACAACCATCCTGGCAGGGGGCGATGCCCACTTTGTCAATAACAAAGGCGTTGGGCACAGCCTGGGGGAAGGGGCGATAGATGACTTTGCGATTCGACAGCCCCAGGTTGAACTCGTTGGGTACCTCACGGGGACACACCACGGCACATGAGCCACAGCCGGTACATTTGTCCACATCCACGTAGCGCGGTTTGTGGCGCACCGTCACCTGAAAGTTGCCCACGTAGCCTTTCACATCGGCCACTTCGCTGTAGGCCATGAGGTGGATGTTGGGATGAGCGGCCACGTCCACCATTTTGGGGTTAAGATGCAGGCCGAGCAGTCTAGGGTAGGGAAGGTCTTGTCCAGTTGGGCCATGTGCCCGCCAATGGAGGGCTGGCGCTCCACCAGGTAGACGGGGAAGCCGGCGTTGGCGATGTCCAGGGCAGCCTGGATGCCGGCGATGCCCCCGCCTACTACCAGCGCCGCCTGGGTCACCGGCACCTGGCGCGGGTAGAGGGGTTCGTGGTCCCACACCCGCTGCACCGCCGCCGCCACCAGGTCCTTGGCTTTCTCGGTGGTGCCGGGTTCCCTGGGATGCACCCACGAGCAGTGCTCCCGCAAATTAGCCACCTCCAGGTAGAAGGGGTTGAGCCCCGCACTCTTAAGGGTGGCGCGGAAAGTGCGCTCGTGCATGCGCGGCGAGCAGGCCGCAACCACTACCCGGTCCACGCCCAGTTCGGCGATATCCTGGCGGATCATCTCCTGG
>JBBIJG010000247.1:0-1164 GCA_037446095.1 Caldilineae bacterium | reverse complement strand
GTGTACTTGTAGGTGCGGGCCACGACCACGCCCTCCAACTGGCGGGCGTATTCGGCCACCGCCTCCACGTCCACCGTGCCAGCGATATTGGAGCCACAGTAGCAAATGTAGACACCGATTTTCATCGCTCCGCCTCCCCAGGTAAAAACCGAAGCGAAAATGTCATTCCTCTGCTCCGGCTGGATTTGTAATCCAGCCGCCAGACCGCCGGATTGCAAATCCGGCGAGAGCGGCTGAGCAGTTACAAGTCTGTGAGCAAATGTATGCAGCTCTTACCCCAATGCCCATCAACCCCCCATAGCCTGCCAGACCAGCTCGGCGATGTCCATCACCTTCATCCTGACCTTCTCTTTGCGGGCGGCGGCCATCAGCGTCCGCTTGCACTGCTGGCAGGCGGAAAGGAGGAGGCGGGCGCCCGTCCGCTGGGCCTGCTGCACCCGCCGGGCGGCCACCGCCGCCGTCACGCCCTCGTCCACAATCTGCACGTCACCGCCGCCACCGCAACACAGGGCGTGCTCGCGGCAGCTCTCGAACTCTCGGAACTCCAGGCCGGGGATGCCCGCGATGACCTGGCGGGGCGCATCGTAGACCCCACTCTTACGGCCCAGGTCGCAGGGGTCGTGATAGGTAGCTGTATCCTCGACGGCTTTCAGTTTCAACTTGCCGCCTTCCATCAACCGGGCCAGGAACTGGCTGGCGTGCAGCACCTCGAAGCCCAGGGGTGACGGAGCAAGACGGGGATAGATGCGCTCCCAGGTGTGGTAACACGAAGGGCAGGTAGTAACCAACGTCTTGGCCCCCACGGCCTTTACCTGCTCGATGTTGTGCTTCATCAGGGGAATGACCTGCTCTTCCATCCCCGCGCTGAAGAGGGGATAACCACAGCACCACTCTTCCCCGCCCAGGGTGGCAAAATCCACATCGGCGGCGAGCATGACCTGGGTCAGGGCCTGGGGGATGCTGTAAACCATCGGGTAGAAAGCGGCCACGCAGCCAACGAAGAAAAGGACCTGGGCCTGCCGCTTCTGCTGAAAGACCAACGCCCCCTCGTCCAGGTTCTGGCTCCAGATCAGGCGGGTGGCGTTGTCATCTCCGGAGATATTGTGGTTGGCCGACACGGTATCTCTCAGCCTGAGCAGGTTCTCCGGCACCGGCGCTCCCCTG
>JBBIJG010000246.1:0-5008 GCA_037446095.1 Caldilineae bacterium | reverse complement strand
CCTCGTCCTTTTGGCCCGACGATTTTGCCTGTCTTGAAATTGTATCATGAAATGTAATTTTGTGCAAAGGGTCTGGCTGCAAATTTGCCCCTGTGGGCAGGCTATGATAGAATACCAATATCTGGAATAAGAGCTGAGCGGGATGGGATAAATTACCAAAGGAGAGATATTTGGAAGAAGGCTGGCATGGAGTCCCTCTGACTGTCCTACTGGATATTGGCGAGTTCGGTCGGGGACGGGTCCTTACCGGCCAGCAGAGTCTGGGGCAAAGAATCGTGCGCTCGGTTACGTTGCTCGTTTGGGATTCGGCTCTGTCTGGCCTGCCCCTGCAGAAGGGAGAGCCCCCACTGCTACGGCAATTGCAACCAGATCAACTGGTTCTGGTTGATCTGGCCACCCCGGCAGCGGTTGAAGATCCTATCCCCATTCTCGAGCAAGCAGCCCAATCGCGCTGTGCAGCCCTGGTTTTCTGCCCCGGTGTTGGTGTCTCGGTGCCATCGAGCTGGGTCAGGCGGGCAGAGGCTTTAGGATTGCCTTTGCTCGAATTGCCGGCCGATGTCAAACCGGTGGAGCTTATGCCCCTCATCATGGATGAGTTGCTCCAGCACGAGCATGCCTTGCTCTATCAGGTCACCAGCATCCAGCAGCGTATGACTCGCCAGGTGTTGACCGGACGAGGTGGACAGGGCATTGCTGAAGTGCTGTTTTCACTGTTGCTGCGGCCTGTGTTGCTGGTGGATGAGAATGCTGCTATCCTGGGGCAGGCCGGCGACTGGCATCGTAGCCCAGCCTGGGAGACTTTATCGAACCCTGAGCGCCTGCACGCCACGATTGCGACGTTGGCCGAGCGCGCCCGGCGTCGCCACACTTTGGGGGGCGACCCTTTGCCTCTGACTATCGGTCCGGTGCAATTGCTGCTGATGCCGGTTATGATGGATGAGAACGTCGCGGGCTGGTTTATCCTGGATGCCGAGCCGGCTGCCCTGGATGGGAACGCCCGCCTCACCCTGGAGCAAGCAGCAACGGCCGCTGCTCTGGAGATAGATAAGCAGGCTACCGCCCGGCAGGTCGAGTGGCGTCTGCGGGCCAGCTTCCTTGAGGACCTTTTGGGCCACGACATGACAAGCGAGGCCCTCGACGCGCGTGCCCGACGCCTGGGTTGGGATCTGAGCCACAAGCGGGCAGTGATGTTGGTCAGTTGGGACAGCCCCGAACTCCCTTCTCAGCTCAAACGGCAGGTCGCCACGGCGGTGGAGCGTTTCGTCCGTACCTGGCGGCATCAGAGCCTGGTGCTGGAACGGGAGACCGAGGTCCTGGTTCTACCTCACCTGCCTGAAGCGGCTGACCCTCAAGTAGCCCAGGATGTGCTGCAAAACCTGGCCAGGTCCCTGCTCGAAGCCTGGCCCCCTCACCTCAAAAATGTGCCCCTCGTTGTCGCCATTGGTGGCGTTCAGTCTTCCCTGGAGGAGATCGAAGCCAGCTATCGAGAGGCCCAGCGCGCTCTGATCGTACGTCGTCGCATCGGCTTACGGCATCCCGTGGTGAGTTTCGATGAGGTGCGGATTTACTCTTTTCTGGAGCGTCACCTCGGTGACGAGGAAATGATGGCCCTCTTCCGCCGCGCGATCGGGCCTCTGGTGGATTACGATGCGAAGCACCAGACGGAATTGGTGCGCACCATGGAAGTCTACTTTGACTCCAACTTGCGGCTCCAGCAGGCAGCAGAACGCTTGTTTATCCATCCCAATTCGCTGAAATATCGCCTCCAGCGCATTCGTGACATTCTGAAGACTGATCCCTTTACCCGCCAGGATCACCTGCACTATTATTTGGCCACTAAGCTCGCCCGCTTGCTGCAGGCTGGGATGTGAAGCGGGTTGTTTGCAGACTCCCCAGCTCTCCTGGCCCCTCTTTCGTCTTCAAGGGACAAATGCATGTGATTTTTCTTGGCCATGATGACCGAAGATAAACCGCCTGTCATGGTGTATAATATTTTCAACAGGGGGTACGGTGCGTATTGGCATTGACGTTGGCGGAACCAATACCGATGCTGTTCTGATGCAGGGCCTGAGCATCCTGGCGGAAGTCAAGACGGCCACCACACCGGACATTACCGGCGGTATCACCACGGCTTTGCAGACTTTACTGGCGCGGGTCCGCACAGACCCTGCTCAGATTACGGCTGTCATGATTGGGACCACCCATTTTACGGATGCTATCATCAGACGGCGGGGGTTGATGCCTACCGCCGCTTTGCGGCTTGGTCGGCCGACGAAGTTTCTCCCTCCTATGGTAGACTGGCCTTCCGATTTGCGTCAGGCTATTCGGGGCCGGGCCTACCAGGCTCAAGGTGGCTATGAATTTGACGGACGGCTTATCGCGCCTTTGGACGCGGCTGAGATCCGGGATATCGCCGGCCGGATTAGAGACGAAGGGATCCGCTCCGTCGCCATTTCGTCTGTTTTCTCCCCGGTCAACGCGACCATGGAACAAGAGGCGGCTGCCATCATCCAGGAAGTGATTCCTGAGGCAGCTATCACCCTCTCCCACGAAATTGGGCGCATCGGGTTGTTGGAGCGAGAGAATGCCGCCATTATGAACGCCTGTTTGCGAGATCTGGCCAGGCAGATCATAGCCGCCTTCCGGCAGGCTATGGCGGAGGTGCGGATTCAGGCTCCGCTGTACCTGACTCAGAACAATGGCACTTTGATGGGGGCCGATTTTGGGGAACGTTATCCGGTGTTGACTTTTGCTTCTGGGCCAGCCAACTCTATGCGCGGCGCCGCTTTCCTGACCGGTGCGCGGGATGCCATAGTGGTGGACATCGGTGGTACGGCGACCGATTTGGGCCTGTTGGTGCGTGGCTTTCCGCGGGAGGCCCCCTTGGCGGTCGAGATCGGTGGAGTGCGCACTCATCTTCGTATGCCGGATGTGTTATCCCTGGGCCTGGGCGGCGGTAGCCTGGTCTCATTGGAACCCCTGCGCATCGGCCCGCAGAACGTCGGCCGCGAGCTGGCCACGCGCAGCCTGGTTTTCGGCGGTACTGATTTGACCGCCACGGATGTAGCCGTGGCGGCAGGACTGGCCGATATCGGCCAACCCTCAGCCGTAGCAGGGTTGTCAAAACAGTCAGTAGAGCGTGTTTTACACGAGATACAGCGTCTCATTGCACAGGCCGTGGAGCGGATGAAGACCAGTGCGGCCCCTGTGCCGGTGATTCTGGTCGGAGGAGGGAGCATCCTTGTCCGTGATCGCCTCAGTGGGGCGACTGAGGTGATCCGGCCAGAGTACTTTGCTGTAGCGAACGCTGTTGGAGCAGCTATCGCCCGCATAGGAGGCGAGGTTGACCGCGTCTTCTCCCTAGCCCATACCAGCGGTGAGGCTGCTTTACAGCAGGCCCGCGAGGAAGCCATTGCCAAAGCGGTGGCCGCCGGCGCCGATCCCCGCACCATCCAGGTAGTGGACGTGGAGGAGATTCCACTGGCCTATCTGCCCGGCAGTGCTACTCGCATCCGGGTCAAAGTCACGGGCGATATGGATCAAACCCATGCGACTTCTTCGAGCCGATGAGATCCCGGACCTGGCTCTGGGGACAAGTGTGTTAGGCGGGGGTGGGGGTGGGGACCCGTATCTGGGGCAACTTCTGGCTCAAGCCATAATCCGAGAGACCGGTCCGGTCCAATTATGGGACGTGGAGGAGGTACCTGCCGAGGCCCTGGTCGTTGCCTCGGCTTACATGGGCGCGCCCATCGTGATGGCGGAAAAACTCCCTCAGCACGACAGAGCTGTCGGTGCCGTCCGGAGTCTGGAACGCCACCTGGGACAGCCCATCGCCGCCCTTATTTCGGCTGAAATCGGCGGCTTCAACGGCCTGACACCGCTGGTCACAGCGGCTCAGTTGGGCCTGCCGCTGGTGGATGCGGACTATATGGGGCGTGCTTTCCCTGACATCAATATGACTCTGGCGGATGTCTACGGCATAGCGGCTACGCCTATGGTCATGGTGGATGACCGGGGCAATCAGGTCATCCTGGAAACGGTGGATAATCTCTGGACGGAGACTCTGTCCCGTTCAGTGGCTGTGGACATGGGCGGGGTGGCTATGATCGCCCTCTATCCAGCCCTCGGAGAGCGGATGCGTCAGGCGGCCGTACCCGGGAGTATCAGCCGGGCGATGCAGATCGGCCAGGCGTTGCGTCAGGCGCGAGCTGGCTCCTCCAATCCCGTCCACGCTGTGTGTGAAACGGCGGGGGGGATGGAGCTGTTCCGAGGCAAAATGGTGGACGTTCATCGCCAATTGCGGACCGGCTATGCCCAGGGGGAGGCGATTCTGGAAGGGACCGGGACGTATCTTGGCCAGAGAATGGCCCTTTACTTTCAGAATGAGTACCTCTTGGCGGCAGTGGATAGACGGGTGGTGGCGACGGTGCCGGACACTATCGTCGTATTGGATGCTCGTACAGGTTCTCCGGTACTGGCCGAAGCCTCGTTCTACGGCCTGGATGTAGTGGTCTTGGGGTTGCCATGTGCGGATGCCTGGCGAACCCCAGCCGGCCTGGCGTTGGTCGGCCCTCGTGCTTTCGGCTACGATGTGGACTATTATCCTTTGACGGCTCCCAGGCATCTTCATAAGCCCAATCTTTGACAGAGAGAGAAGGGGGTGATAGCCTGCCATGACGATCGGTTGAGCTAAATAGTTCGGCGGCCAGGGGCGTGGGCCACGGGTAGCAGGGCCCGGTGGTTGCAGTCTCTGCCCATGTGGAGCAGAGAGGGAGCTGAGGACCTGGCCGTCAGAACATTCTGGATAGAAAGAGGGAGGAAAGAAATGGGAAAGGTTGAAGAGAGTGACGCAGTAAAAGCGCTGCGTCGAAAGATCACACGGCGACGTTTCCTGGAACTCGTGGGAGGCGGCCTTGGTGCTACGCTGGTAGCCCGCTGTGCACCGACGCCTGCACCAACACCAGCACCAACGGTAGCACCCGAGGCTACGGCGACGCCGGTGCCTCCT
>JBBIJG010000245.1:2682-5022 GCA_037446095.1 Caldilineae bacterium | reverse complement strand
CCGAGTGGACTGGCGGCTCAGAGACGTGGGTAAGCTTTCATCAGACAGCAGGCAGCTCAGGGAATCCAGGAAATGCCGGATTTGTACCTGCTTGTAGTCGGTGATGGCCGTCAAATTGAAACGCTCGTTCCAGGCGATGAGCTCTTCGTAGTAGGTTTGGAAAGCTTTCAGGCACCTGGGCGGCAGTGTCAGCCCCAGGCGACGGGCCCCCTCGGACAGCAGCTCCATTTTGGCGAACCACCCATGATCTTTCCAGGCGGGACATCCCCGGAATCCGGTTCACCCGGCGGCCTGGCGCCTATTTTAACGGATTCCGGTTTCCGCTCTATGGAAAGGCAATACCGGACATTTCGTTGGGATTATTATACGGGAGATTTCCGTAAAATGCAACCCCAGGCGACGGGAGTCTTCTAGCTAGGTGAAGGCAGTGCCTTCGCCACTCTTGCAGATTGTACACAGGCACGGCTTGCAGCCGGACTCAATCGCCGAGGACGCTGAGAAAAGCCCAGCGTGCTTTGCGCCCTCCGCGGTGAAATGAGGTCTCCTGTAAAGTGATGGCCTGGGGGAAGGGCGCGAAACTCCTTGACATTTTCTTCCACTTGTGTTATCTTTGTGGTCAGAGGAAGGTATGCCCATGCCCTCCTATCAAGCTGCCTGCCGTCAGGGGGAAAGACTGGTAGTAAAAGAAGAGCAGATCCAGGAGGTTGTGCAACGCGCCCTGGCCGAAGACATTGGCTCCGGTGATGTCACCAGTCAGTGGGTCCTGCCGTCGGAGGTGTGGGTGCGCGGCTGCTTCCTGGCCAAAGCGGCAGGCGTGCTGGCCGGACTGGAGGTGGCACACCAGGTCGTCCGGCAAGTGGATGAACGCATCACCTTCCGGGCTTATAAGAAAGATGGTGAGGCCATCTCCAAAGGCGACATCCTGGCCACGGTCGAAGGCCCTGCCGCCAGTATCCTCACCGCCGAGCGCACCGCCCTCAACTTCTTGCAACGGATGTCGGGCATCGCCACCCTGACCCGTCGCTACGTAGAGGCGGTGACCGGCACTCAGGCGGTCATCCTCGACACCCGTAAGACCGCCCCCGGCCTGCGGCTTCTGGACAAGTGGGCCGTGCAACTGGGCGGGGGCCAGAATCATCGCCTTGGCCTCTACGACATGGTACTCATCAAAGATAACCATATCGCTGCTGTTGGAGGCATCACCCAGGCCGTGGAACGGGTCCGCCAGAGAAACCAGCAGAGGCTGGCCGTTGAGGTGGAGGTCAAAAGCCTGGCCGAACTGGAGGAAGCTCTGGCCCTGGGTGTTGACCGCATTATGCTAGACAATATGAGCCTGGAAGAGATGCGCCAGGCAGTAGAGATAACCGCCGGTCGGGTCCTGCTGGAGGCCTCCGGCAACGTGACTCTGGAGAACGTCGCCGCCATCGCCGCCACCGGGGTAGACTACATCTCGGTCGGCGCGCTGACCCATTCGGTGAAAGCTCTGGACATCAGCCTGGAAATCGAACATCATTACTGGACCAGAGACAGGGAGGAAGCCTTGCCAAGGCGTCACACCTCAAAAGAAACGCTGGAGGAGGAATCATGAGAGACCGTCAAGGTTGTCTGGAGGGGCTTTTCAAGCTCTTTCTGCTGACCGCGGCCTTCGACTGGCTGGAAGACCGCTTCGGCTTCGGGCGAGGCTGTTCCTGCACCGGATGCGGCTGTGGGGTGATCATCCTCATCGTCTTCCTCATTCTGGCCTTCTCTACCATCACCGGCACAGACTGGACCCGCTTCAGCCTGGGGGGCCTCTTCTAGCTGTCTGGCAATTTGAAGCAGACCGCACGCTTTACGCTTTTCACGGATCATGCAACTTTCCCAACTCTTAATGGCTCTACCTCAAAAAGATGTCCAGGGCAGCCGGGATGTGGAAATCACCGGCCTGGCCTGTGATTCCCGTCAGGTAAAGCCCGGTGACCTCTTTGTCGCCGTCAAAGGGTTGACCGTAGATGGACATGATTTCATCCCCCAGGCCCTCGCCCGTGGGGCAGTAGCGGTGGTGGGGGAAAAGTTCCCCTCAGACCTCTCAGCTCCTTTCGCGCTGGTGCCCAATTCACGTGAAGCCCTTGCCCACCTGGCTGCCGCTTTCCACGGCTACCCCGCCCGCCAGCTCAAGGTCATCGGCGTGACGGGCACTGACGGCAAGACGACCACCGTCAACCTCATCCAGGCCATCCTGACGGCTGCCGGCCACAAGACGGGCCTGATCAGCAGCGTCAACGCCCTTATCGGCGACGAATACTACGACACGGGCCTGCACGTCACCACCCCCGAGGCCCTCGACGTCCAGAGGTACCT
>JBBIJG010000245.1:1462-2666 GCA_037446095.1 Caldilineae bacterium | reverse complement strand
CAGCGAGTACGCCGTCCTGGAGAGCACCTCTCACGGCCTGGCCCAACACCGTCTCACGGCCTGCGAATACGACGTGGCTGTGGTGACCAACATCACCCATGAGCACCTGGATTATCACGGCACCTACGAGGAATACCGGGCAGCCAAGGCGCGCCTCTTCCGCGACCTGACCACTTCCTTCCGCAAACCCGAAACGCCCAAGGTGTCCATCCTAAACGCCGACGATTCTTCTTTCGATTACCTGCGGGCTATCCCTGCCGACCGTCACCTGAGCTACGGCCTGAGCAACCCGGCCGATGTGACCGCCAGGGACCTGGTCCTTTCGCCAGACGGGACTCGTTTTACCGCCCAGGCCCCAGGGGGTGCCTTCGAGGTCTGTTCATCCCTGATTGGATCTTTCAATGTGCATAACATCCTAGCTGCCATAGCCGTCGGCATCGCGCAGGGCGTCCCCTTTGAGGCTATGCAGGAAGGCATAGCGTCCGTAACAGGTGTGGTGGGACGTATGGAGCGCATTGACCTGGGCCAGGACTTTACCGTCATCGTGGACTTTGCCCACACCCCCAATGCTCTGGCGCAGGCCCTGGAAACGGTACGCAGGCTGACCCAGGGTGAGGTCATTGTCGTCTTTGGCTGCGCCGGCCTGCGGGATGCGGCCAAGCGGCCCATGATGGGCGAAATCGCCGGCCGGCTGGCCGACCGCGTGGTCATCACCGCCGAGGACCCCCGTACCGAGAGCCTGGACGACATCATGGCCCGCATTGCCCTTGGCTGCGAGAAGGCGGGGAGGCGCGAGGGCGAGGATTATTGGCGCATCGGCGACCGGGCCGAGGCCATCGAGTTTGCCATCCACAAGGCCCGGCCGGGCGACCTGGTCATCGTCACCGGCAAGGGCCATGAGAAGTCCATGTGTTTCGGCACCGTGGAGGTGCCGTGGAGCGACCACGAGGCGGTGCGAGCGGCGCTGGAGCGTCGGCTGTGGCGTAGAGGAAACCAGCAATGAGAAGGTCTTTTTCCTTAAGCGCGCTGGTCTTTGTTATCATCTTACCGATGCTCCTGGGATGTGGTCCTGAGGAGTCCATCACCGCCGGTGAGATCATGGCCAAGGTGCGGGAGACTTGGGAAGGCGCAGCCGACATCCACGCCACCTGGGAGCTGACCCTGGACGTGGGGGTGATCCAGGACCAGTTGGTGGTGGAGATGT
>JBBIJG010000245.1:1221-1442 GCA_037446095.1 Caldilineae bacterium | reverse complement strand
CCGGACAAGTTGCGGGCCGAGGTGCTGGAGGCGGCCAGCGTCGAGTTCCGAGGGATGACGCTTGTCAGCGACGGCACTCAGGCCTGGCTCTACAACGCCAGCCGCCACGAGGTGACGGCTGGAGAGCCCGCATCGGTCAAGTTGCCTTTCATCCAGGAGGTGATAGAATCCATTGATGAGTTGATCCGCACGGCCGATGCCGGGCAGGTGGAATTGCTGGG
>JBBIJG010000245.1:0-1210 GCA_037446095.1 Caldilineae bacterium | reverse complement strand
AAGCTCAGCGCCGGCGAGAGTTACAAGCTGGAAATGCCTCACCCTGACGGCGGTCAGGCCCTGGTCTGGATCAGCAAGGTATACTGGGTGCCGCTCAAAGTCGAGTACACTGGTCAGACTCTGGGCAAGGGCACTCTGGTGGCGCGCAGCCTGGAGTTGAACACCGGTCTGTCTGACAGCATCTTCGTTTTCGACGCGCCGGCCGAGGCCAAGGTCATGCAGACGACTGGCGCCAGGTCCCAGGCTCTCACTCTGGACGAAGCCAGGACGCGGGCTGGGTTCCCGCTTTTGGTGCCTGGCTATCTGCCTGAAGGCGTCACTCTGGCCGGGGTCTTCCAGGTAGACGAAGCCATTGCCCTTTACTACGACGGCTTTAGCATCGTCCAGAGCCGTAGCCCAGCCATCGCCCAGGTGCCCCAGACAGGCACTGCGCAGAAAATTGCCTTGCGCGGCACGGAGGCCATCCTCATCGCCGACGAGGCCCAGGGGGGCATCTTCCTGGCCTGGAGTGAGAATGGAGTGAGTGTTTCGATTGCAGGAACAATCTCCATTGAAGAGGCCTTGAAAGTAGCGGAGTCGTTGGGATAATGTTTGAACTTATTTTCCTGGGCACCTCAGCCTCGGCCCCCTCGGTGAAGCGAGGGCTGACGGCCAGCATGGTCTTGCATAAAGAATATCGCTTCCTCATTGATTGCGGCGAAGGGACCCAGCGCCAACTCCTGAAAAGCGGCCTGGGCTTCAGGCACCTGGATAAAATTCTGCTGACCCACGGCCACCTGGATCACATCCTGGGCCTGGGGGGACTGGTCTCCACCTTCAGCCGCTGGGAGGCGATCGAAAAGCTGGAAATCTATGGTGGGCAGTCAGCCCTGGATCGGGTGGAGGACCTGATCTTCGGGGTGGTGCTGCGAGGAGCCAGATCACCGCTGAAAATCGAGTTCTTCGACGTGGAGCCAGGCGTGCTCATGGAGGATGATACTTTTGAACTCAGCGCCTTCCCGGTCAGCCACCGCGGACCGGACTGCTTCGGCTACGCCTTTCGCGAGAAAGAGAGGCGGCCTTTCCTGGTGGAAAAGGCCGAGGCCTTGGGGGTACCGGCCGGGCCGGAGCGCGGCCGTCTGGTGCGGGGAGAGTCCATCACCCTGGCCGACGGCACGGTGGTGCATCCCGACCAGGTGTTGGGAGAGCCTGTGCCCGGAGCCGCTCTTAT
>JBBIJG010000244.1:0-5045 GCA_037446095.1 Caldilineae bacterium | reverse complement strand
CGGCCATGGATTACCGCCTCCTGGAAAGCTTCCAAAAGCCCATCTACATCGTGACCGTGGCCCTGCCGGCCGTGGTGTTCATCATCGGCGAGATCACCCACGGCGCCCAGCGCTGGCTCAGTGCCAGGGGCTCGGTCCAGCCCTCTGAGCTGAGCAAAATCCTGATCATCGTGGTCCTGGCCAAATATCTGGCCGACCATCAGGAAAGCATCCGGCGCCTGCCCTACGTCGTTCTTTCCCTCATCTATGTCATCCCCCCTATGATCCTGATCTATCTTCAGCCCAACTTAAGCACGGCTGTGGTTCTGGCGGTCATCTGGCTGGGCATGGTGTTGATGGCCGGGATGCGACTGGTACACCTGAGCCTGTTGAGCCTCGTCGGAGTCCTGGCTGCGCCGTTGGTCTGGCTGACGATGAAAGATTACATGCGTCAGCGCATTTTGACCTTCCTTTTACCGGTGGAAGATCCCTTGGGAGTCAAATTCAACATCAATCAGGCCCGTATTGCTATTGGCTCCGGCGGCTGGTTGGGGCGGGGTTTGACCCAGGGCAGCCAGAGCCAGCTCCACTTCCTGCGCGTGCGTCACACCGACTTTATTTTCTCCGTATTGGGCGAAGAGCTGGGCTTTGTGGGAGTCCTCTTGCTGATCGTCTTACTGGTCCTCGTGTTCTGGCGTATGACCCGGGCGGCCGGTATGGCCCGGGATGCGTTTGGGTATTTGCTCGCCTGCGGTGTGGCCACCATGTTCTCCTTCCAGGCCGTGGCCAACATAGCCATGAACCTGGGCCTGCTCCCCACCACGGGTGTCCCTTTGCCTTTCATCAGCTACGGCGGCAGTTCATTGATCACCTTTCTGATAGCCGAGGGCCTGGTGCAGAGCGTCGTCATGCGGCACAAAAAGATCGAGTTCTAGGGGCAATACCTTTCGGTGTTGGAGACTTCAGCCGGAAAATGCCCGCCTATTTGACCTGGACGAGGTCGGCTACCTGCACTATTGCCGGCTCGGTAGGCTGGGCAAGGCCGACCCAAAGGAGATAGAAATCTGGGCAATTGCACCGCCGAAGAGTGCGTCCGCCCCTTCAAGCCTCACCCCACCTACAAACGCCAATTGGAGTGGCAAATACCTGATGTGAGGCGATTACTATGACTGAAACAGGTAACATCTGGCAAAGACTCCTGAGCACCCAGGACTCTCTGAAACGCCGCCTCCTTTTTATCGGTTGGCTGACGGCTGAGCTCAAAGCCTACGGCATTGAGCCCATTCTGGTCGGCGGCAACGCTCTGGAGTTCTATACTCTCGGTGCCTACGCGACCGCGGACATTGACCTGGTTTGTCCTCAGCCTGAACAGATTGGCGAACTGCTGCAAGGAGAAGGGTTTCAGCAAGAAGGACGCCATTGGTATCGGCCTGACATTGACATTGCTGTGGAGATACCTGCCACAAGCCTGGCTGGCTCTTACCAACGAGTCGAGACCGTGATGGTCGAGGAATTTGTGGTACACCTCATCAGCAAGGAAGACCTGATCATTGACCGCCTGAATGCCTGCGTCCACTGGCATTCTGAAGAGGACTGCCGATGGGCCAAGGAGCTGATCCTGCTGTACCAACAGGAGCTAGACTGGGAATATCTGGGAGAAAGAACGAAAGCTGAAGCGACTTTTGGGAAGCTGAAAGAGCTCAGGCAAGAGGTAGAAGAGTTATCAGATGATAGACTATGACAAACATAGGAAGGAAAATCAAGCCAAGTTCACTTTGAAACGATTGCGAGCCGGCCTTCGCCGGGGGCCACGTCGGCGCTCTCGTGATCCTGAAGAAGAGTTGGCCCTGCTAAAAATGGCCCGACACCGTCGCCAGGCCTGGCTTGCCTCCGGCAAACTGGAGGTGCTTGGGCCCCGGCAGTATAAACTAAATCTGGATTAGGGAGAAATTTATGAGCGACAAACTGGTGCGCGTCCGCTTCGCCCCCAGTCCGACAGGCTACCTCCACGTGGGCGGGGCGCGGACGGCCCTTTTCAACTGGCTGTATGCCCGTCACCACAACGGCACGTTCATCCTGCGCATTGAAGACACCGACCGCACCCGATATCGGGAGGACGCCTTGCAAGACCTCATGGATGGCCTGCGCTGGCTGGGATTAGAATGGGATGAGGGCCCTGAGGTGGGAGGTGACTACGGTCCCTACTTCCAGTCGCAGCGGCTGGCTCTCTACCAGGAGTATGCCCAGAAGCTGGTGAAAGAAGGCCACGCCTACCAGTGCTATTGCAGCCCGGAGCGCTTGGCGGCGCTCCGCCAATCCCAGCGGGGCGGCGACCAGACGGGCTACGACCGCCGCTGCCGCACCCTGACGGCCAGAGAGAGGGCAGACTACGAGGCCCAGGGCATCGTGCCGGTGATCCGCCTGGCGGTGCCCTTGGAAGGCCAGACCTCTTTCCACGATGTCATTCACGGCGACACCATAGTGGAGAACAGCACCCTCGATGACATCGTACTCCTGAAGTCCGATGGCTATCCTACTTACCACCTGGCCAACGTGGTGGACGATCACCTCATGGCCATCTCTCACATCCTGCGCGCCGACGAGTGGCTGCCCAGCGTGCCTAGGCACGTGTTGCTCTACCGGGCCTTCGGCTGGGAGATCCCCGTCTACGCCCATCTGCCCGTTATCCTGTCTCCCACCGGCAAGGGCAAGCTCAGCAAACGGCACGGTGGGGTGGCCGTACGTGATTTCCGCAGAGAGGGCTACCTGCCCGAGGCCATGGTCAATTTTTTGGCCCGCCTGGGTTGGTCCTACGATGATAAGACCGAGTTCTTCACCCGCCAGGAACTCATTGCAAAGTTTGACCTGGAGGGGGTCAACAGATCCCCTGCCGCTTTCTCCTATGATAAGTTGGACTGGATGAATGGCTTCTACATCCGCCAACTGGGGCTGGACGACTTGGCCCAGCGCCTGCTACCCTTTCTCATCGGGGTCGGCCTGCCCGCCGATCTGACCACCGTGCGACGCATTGCCCCCCTGGTGCAGGAGCGCCTCAAGAGGCTGGCTGAGGTGGTGGAATGGACCGACTTTTTCTTCAGCGCGGAACTGGATTACGACCCTCAGCTTCTCATCGGCAAGAAGATGACCGCGGCTCAGTCGCTGGCTGTCCTGAGCAGAGCTAGAGAGACCCTGGCTCGCCTGTCCGCTTTCGATGAAGGGGCTCTGGAGCCCGCTCTGCGCGCCCTAGCCGAGGAGATGGGCTTGAAAGCCGGTCAACTGCTCGGCGTCATACGCGTGGCGGTCACCGGCAAAGAAGTAGCTCCACCCCTCTTCGGCACCCTGGCCATCCTGGGCCGGGAAAAGGTGTTGCAGCGCCTGGATAAGGCAGTGGAGTTACTGAGGGAGATGTCATCAGGGCCCGTCATCGCTCAGTGATGAATATCTGCGGAAGGCAGAACATTTTCCAGGAATTGGAGGAACAGCTCAATGCCCTGAGGGGTGCTTGAAATTCGAGGAGAGGAACTGACGCTGGTGGATTATCGGCACCGGTGGATGACCCGGAACCATGCCTTGGGGGCACGTTGGGACGCGACACCCCACTACCCCGACCTCCCCGGCGCGCCTCATCACGTCCATGAAGGTAGTGAGGAGAACGTCTATCCGAGGCATCCCATGCACCTGAGGGACGTGTTAGACACTGCAAAGCGTCTGGCCCGGGAAATGGAGAGCGAAGAGAACAGAGAACTCGTGATGGAAAGGGCGGTCCCCACTCTTTGAAACCTCAGACCCCTGGCAGTGAGCTCAACCCGGGTGGGACATTGGAGCTGACCCACGAAAAACTGACGTCCAACATCATCCAGTTGGCCCTTCCGGCCGTAGGGGAGAACCTGCTCCAGACAATGGTTATCGTCGTAGAGGGGATCCTGGTAGGCTGGCTGAGAGATGCGGATGCTCTGGCCGCCGTCGGCCTGGGAGGGTTTTTCATTTTCATCATCAATTCCCTTTTCATGGCTCTCTCCATCGGCGCCACGGCCCTGGTGGCCCGTGCCTGGGGAGCCAGGGACTATGAGCGGGCCCGGAATGCAGCAGGGCAAGCCCTGCTCCTGGCTTTTGGCATGGCTGTGTTGGCCATCGCCCTCGTCAACCCCCTGGCCGATAGGCTGTTCGTGCTCATGGGTGCCGAGGAGCGGGTCGTCGCCCTGGGCAGCCTCTATCTGCGCCTCGTCCTCTCCACCGCCTTCTTTGGATTTCCCCTCCTGGTGTTGGGTGGCATTATGCGGGGCTCCGGCGACACCCGGACCCCTATGCTCATCACCCTAGTTATGAACATCTGGAACGTCGTGGTGGCCTACGGGCTCATCTTCGGCCCTGGCCCATTGCCCGCCTGGGGAGTTCAGGGGGCCGGGGTGGCCGCTGCCTCGGCCCTCATGCTGGGCGGAAGCCTGGCCCTGTTCGTTGCGCTCACCGGTCGGACACGTATCCGGGTGGAGCCACGACGGGTCCTGCGTTGGGATCAGGAGCTCATGGGAACCATCTTTCGTCTCAGTTTGCCTGCGGCAGCCGAAATGGTGATCTATCGAGCTGGCTTTGCCCTCTTTATGCGTATGGTCTCCAGTCTGGGCACTGCCAGCCTGGCTGCCCATCAGATCGCCGTGAATGTAGAATCCATCTCCTATATGCCCGGCTTCGGGCTGGCCGTGGCCGCCACAACCCTGGCCGGTCAGGCGCTGGGAGCCGGCAAGGAAGACCTGGCCGAAGCCAGCATCCGGCGCACCATGGCCTTTGCCGTGGGAGTGATGGGCGGCATGGCCCTTATCTTCGGCCTCTTCGGACCTCAGGTGGTGAGGGTCTTTGGGGCCACCCCGGAGGTGCTGGCCCTGGCCGGCTTGGCTGTACGCATCGCCGCTCTGGAGCAGTTGCCCATCGCCGTGCAGATGGTGCTCAGTGGTTCCCTGCGGGGCGCAGGCGACACCCGCACCCCCATGATCGTGACCGTGGTCGGCACCCTGCTCTTCCGGGTGTCAGCCGTCTATCTTCTGGCCATCACTCTGCGCCTGGGACTGGCC
>JBBIJG010000243.1:0-5069 GCA_037446095.1 Caldilineae bacterium | reverse complement strand
GTGGTGATTGCATGCGTTGTCCCAGCACCACGCCGGCTATTCGGCGTTTGCAGGGGAAAAATCAGGCTCTTTGGGCTTCACTGCGCGAGCTCAGCAGGTAATAAGCCAGAATCGCTACCCCGACGACGATGGCACTATCGGCCAGATTGAAAACCGGCCATATCTTGAAATCTATGAAATCAACCACATAGCCCAGCCGCACTCGATCCAGCAAGTTTCCCAGGGCTCCACCCAATTGCAGCCCCAGGCTGAGTTTGAGCCACCATTGACCGGCTGGTAGCTGACGATAATAGAAGATGATGGCCGCCGCCACGATCACGGCAATGACGGTAAAAAACGAGCCCCGGTCCCGGAACAGACCAAAAGCCACTCCGGTATTGGTGACATGGGTGATGCTGACCCACGGAGTCAGAGTGGCAATGGGGTTCCATGATTGGCCGGGGTCCAGATTGGACAGGACCAGATGTTTGCTGATCTGATCGGCTGCCAGGATCAGAAGAGCTACCACCGGCAGGATGATCTTTTCCTCGAAATGTCTGGCCAAGAGGCAAACTCCTTCGCTGCTCAAGCTCCCCAGGCTTCGCTGCGCACGCCTCTTTCACGGCGTTGTTGACAGGGGAGGCAGAGCGTGGCATAGGGCAAGGCTTTCAGGCGAGCGGGGTCAATTTCTCCTCCGCACTGTTCACACAGGCCATAAGTGCCTGCCTCAAACCTCTCCAGAGCGTCTTCCACCTGATCCAGGAGACGCTCCAGATTCTGGCGCAAGGCCAGGTCTTTGGCCTGCTCAAAGGCCTCGGTAGCATCATCAGCCATGTGGTTGCCATAGCCCAGGTTCTCCCGTTCAACCACGTTGGTTTGGCTGAGTTGAGTCAGGAGTCTTTCCCGCTCTGCTTCCAGTCGCACCTTAAGCTTTTCCCTATTACTTCCCATCTTGGCTCCTCTCCTCAGGGCTGCTCCCAATCTACGCGATGATATTT
This sequence comes from Caldilineae bacterium, assembly GCA_037446095.1. GTDB lineage: Bacteria > Chloroflexota > Anaerolineae > E26-bin7 > E26-bin7 > E26-bin7. Next base: position 4,092 of record JBBIJG010000243.1, on the reverse strand, counting down.
CATATTTTACCCGATTGTCGGCTAAAAAGCAAATCGGAAAAAGATTCTACAGACAACAGTTCGGCTACGGATAGCCAACGCTTAGCCTACATTTCGCCTCACGGCCAGGGTAATGCTCTGACCGTCAATTTCCAAGGTCTGAACATAGGCCCCGACCGGGGCCTCGGCTTCGAGCAGGGCGGTGGAAAGGGTTTCTTGCTGGATGTAGTCGCCGTAGGCGGCCAGTACTGCACGCAAGGCCGGGCCGGTACGATAGTAGGTGGTGATGTGGTCTTCGATGCGGAAATCGGCTTCCTTGCGCATGAGCTGGATACGCCGCACGATTTCTCTCGCCAGACCTTCTTGCACCAGGTCTTCGCTCAGCTCGGTGGTCACAGCCACCAGATAGCCGGCCTCTTCGACGGCTGCATAGCCCGCTTTGGCGCTGAACTGGACCTCCACTTCCTCCGGCAGAAGAGTCACCGTCTGACCATCAGTCACAATCTCGATACTTTGACCGGCCTGTAAGCGTTGCGCCAGGTCCATCCTGGTTGCGGCATCCATTCCCGTTACCGCCGCACAAATTTTGGGGAAAAGAGCCCCGTATTTCTTTCCCAGCAGGCTGGGCACGGGGCTGAGCTGATAGTCCACCACCTGGCTGGCTTCTTCCAGAAGGACCAGTTCCTTGACGTTCAACTCGTCCACCACCTGGTCGGCCAGGCGGCGCAGGCTTTCCATCTCGGCAGCCTGGCGCGTCTTGACCAACGCTTGAGCCAGAGGCTGGCGCACTTTGATGCCAGCCCGGTTGCGAGCCCCGTGTCCCAGGCTGGCCACCCGCATGACCAGTCGGGTATCTTTCACCAGTTCCTCATCAATCAGGGCCTCATCGGCCACTGGGAAATCGCAGTGATGGACACTCCGGGGGGCCGTCTCATCTACGCTGCGCACCAGGTTCTGATACAGTTCCTCGGCGATGAAGGGCATGAAAGGAGCCAGGAGCTTGGCCACGGTGACCAGGCATTGGTACAGGGTCCGGTAGGCAGCCAGCTTGTCGGCATCCTCCTCGCTTTTCCAGAAGCGGCGGCGAGAACGGCGCACGTACCAGTTAGAGAGATCATCCACAAAGGCTGCAATAGGCCGCGCTGCTCCGGTGACATCGTAAGCATCCAGGGCAGCGGTGACGCGCTGGATCAGGAGGTGGAGCTCGGCGAGAATCCAGCGGTCGAGAGGGTTGGTGCTTGTTCCGGTCTCCTTTTTTGTGGGCGTCCAGCCGTCAATGTTGGCATAGGTGACAAAGAAGCTGTAAGTGTTCCACAAGGTGAGCAGGAACTGGCGCACCACCTCCCCCACCAGGTCCCCAGAGAAGCGGCGGTCGTTGCCCGGCGGCGTCGCTGTGTAAAGGTACCAGCGCAGGGCGTCGGCGCCGTAGGTATTGACCACTTCCCAGGGATCCACCACGTTGCCCCGCGATTTGCTCATCTTATAGCCTTCGCTGTCCAGGACCAGACCCAGGCAGATGCAGTTCAGGAAGCAGGGTTCGTCAAAGAGCAACGTAGAGATGGCGTGCAGGCTGTAGAACCAGCCACGGGTCTGGTCCACAGCCTCGCAGATGTAGTCGGCCGGGAACTGGGACTTGAACAGCTCCTGGTTCTCAAAGGGATAGTGCCACTGGGCCACCGGCATGGCCCCTGAGTCGAACCAGCAGTCAATGACTTCGGGCACACGGTGCATGGTACCATCTCATTCCCGGCATTTGAACGTCACTTCGTCAATGTAGGGGCGATGGAGGTCCAGGGTTTCGGGGTCCGGCCCGGCTATGACACCTGCCCGCCGCCCGGCGCCGGCTGCCTGCCGCTTCTCCAACTCTTCCACACTGCCGATACACTCCTGGTGGCCGCAACTGTCGCAGACCCAGATGGGCAACGGGGTGCCCCAGTAGCGCTCCCGGCCGAGGGCCCAGTCCACGTTGGTCTCCAGCCAGTTGCCGAAGCGGCCGTGCTTGATGTGCTCCGGGTACCAGTTGATCTTTTCGTTGTTGGCCGCGAGGTTGTCCCTGAGGCGGGTGGTCTCGATGAACCAGGAGGTCTTGGCATAGTAGAGGAGGGGGGTGTCGCAGCGCCAGCAGAAGGGATAGACGTGCCGGTAGGTGGCCACTTTGTACATCAGGCCCCGTGCGCCTAGCTCCTCGATGATAAGGGGGTCGGCATCTTTGACAAAGAGGCCCCGCCAGGGGGTGACCGCGTCAATGAAGGCCCCGTTCAGGTCCACGGTCTGTAAGATGGGCAGGTCGTATTCCTTGCCGACCTCCAGGTCTTCGGCGCCAAAGGCCGGAGCGATGTGCACGATGCCGGTGCCTTCGGTGACGCTCACAAAGTCGCCCGTAATGACGTAGCAGTAATCCTTCTCCACCGGTAGGAAGGTGAAGAGGGGGTTGTAGTGTTTGCCGGCCAGCTCCCGGCCGGGCATGGTGCGGATCACCTGGTAAGGCCCCTGGAGGACGCTGAGCAGGTTTTGGGCCAGGATCAGCCGCTCCGGTTGGCCGTTGGGACCTTTTTGTTCCACCAGCGCGTACTCGAAATCGGGATGAACGGCCAGGGCCACGTTGCCGGGCAGAGTCCAGGGAGTAGTGGTCCAGACCAGGAGGTAGGTGCCTTCCTCGTCGCGCAGAGGGAAGCGGACGTAGATAGAGGGGTCATCGGTCTCGCGGTAGCCCAGAGCGACCTCGTGGTCGGAGAGCGGTGTGCCGCAGCGTGGACAGTAGGGCACTACCTTGTAGCTCTGGTAGAGCAGGTCTTTGTCCCACAGTTGGCGCAGGATCCACCACACCGACTCGATGTACTCGTTATCCAGAGTGACGTAGGGGTCATCCATGTCAATCCAGAAGCCGATACGGTCGGTCAATTGCACCCATTCCTTGACATAACGAAACACACTCTCTTTGCACTTCTGGTTGAACTCGGCGATGCCGTAGTCTTCGATGGCCTTTTTGCCGGAGAAGCCCAGTTCCTTTTCGATCTCCAGTTCCACCGGCAGGCCGTGGGTGTCCCAGCCTCCTTTCCGCAGGGCGTAGTAGCCTTTCATGGTCTTGTAGCGCGGGAAGAGGTCTTTGAAGACGCGGGCCAGGACGTGGTGGATGCCAGGCAGGCCGTTGGCCGTGGGTGGCCCTTCATAGAAGACGTAACCGGGCGCGCCGCTCTCCTTACGCCGGGCCATACTCTCCCGGAAAGCGTCGGTCTCTTTCCAGAACTGCAGGATTCTCTCCTCCATCTCCGGGAAATTGACTTTGCTGGGTACGGGTTTGAACATGGTGGATTTTCCTCCGCGTTGACAAAAGTACTGATTTTGTCGTCACAGAAGACGAAAGGCTCTACGCTTCCAACGCGATTTTGATGCGCTTGTTGATGCGGCCCTTGCTCTGGTAATCGGTGATGCGGATGGGGCCTACCTCGCGGGTGTTGGCCACGTGGGTGCCACCGTCGGCCTGCAGGTCGAGGCCCACAATTTCCACGGTGCGCACTTCGGTGATCTGTGGCGGCAGCAGGTTGATCTTGGTGCGGATCAGGTCGGGAATCTGGAAGGCTTCCTCGCGGGACAGGATGGCCACTCTCACTTCGCGGGCTGCCTCGACCTCGGCGTTGATCTTGGCCTCGATTTCCTGCACCAGGTCCTTGGTCATATGCTCGAACTCAAAGTCCATGCGCCCTTCCAGGGCTCCCATGTTGCCGCCGGTCACGGAGGCTTTGTAGTCTCGCCAGATGACGCCGCACAGGATGTGGAAGGCGGTATGGGTACGCATCACCTGGTAGCGGTGCTCCCAGTCGAGTTTGCCGGTCACCCTGGTGCCAACGGGCGGCGGCTCACCTTCCACCTTGTGCCACACCGTGTCGCCTTGCTTCTTCAGGGCGACCACCGGGTGCTCTACGCCGTCCCAGACGAGCACCCCCTTGTCGGGCTCCTGTCCACCTCCGCCTGGGTAAAAAGCGGTACGGTCCAGAGCCAGACCCAACTCGCCCACCTCTGTCACCGTGGCCTCGAATTCCTTCAGGTAGCTATCGGTCTGATACAGTAACTCGGTCATGGCTCTCCCTTCAATCAAGCTCTGGTCCCCCTGGC
>JBBIJG010000242.1:0-5072 GCA_037446095.1 Caldilineae bacterium | reverse complement strand
AGTTGGGATATCTTATACGTCTCCATACCCCAAGTATGCCACAGATTCGGCTAATAGCGCATTTAGGAGAGACGGGAAAACAAAAGCCGCTCCTATGTGTGGGCGGCTAATGGGCGGTTGCTCGATTCAGGGAGCCACCTGGCTCACCCTCACCGCCCCTGCGCCCAGCATCCGAACCAAAGCCTGCTCCAGTTCCGGGCAGTAGCCGGTGGTGTCGTTGGGAAAGTCCAACTGCACGCGCTGGCGTTCGTCGGCCAGATAGAGGCTGAAACAGTCCTCACCCTTGTATTGCTGCAACAGGTCATACACCTGGCCCAGGCGTTGGATGTCCCGCTCCTGGTCGCCGCTGCGGTTGAGGGTGATGTGGAGGTGAAAAGGACCCTGCGGTTGCGCTTTCTCCAGCACTTCGCTGATAACATAGTCCTGCACCGACTCGCAGATAATCTTGGGCTCCCGGCCGCGCGCATCCACCCGCCCTTTGACGATGAGGATCTTGTCGGTCTCCCATAAGGCTCGTGTTTCCTCATAGATTTTGGGAAAGACCACGACCTCGATGCTGCCCTGCAAATCTTCTAACTGCACGAAAGCCATGGCTTTGTCATTTTTGGTGATATGGGGACGTACCCAGGTCACCATGCCCGCCACGACCACTTTCTGATCGGCCATGGATTCGTCAATCTGGCCGCAGAAAGTTGTCACCGTGTCTTCTAAATTGGCGGCCACCTGCTGCAAGGGATGGGCCGAGATGTAGAGACCCACCAGTTCTTTCTCCCAGCGGAGCAATTCCTTACGAGGTATGGGGGGCACATCGGGCAGGGAGGTGCTGAGGATGATGTTGGCCCCTGAATTGGCGAAAGCTGGCAGGTGGAACATATCCAACTGGAGGGAGACTCTATGTTCCAAATTGCTCTTTTGGATCATACGGTCCATGATCTCCAAAAGTTGCTCGCGTCGGCCTAGGGAATCCATAGCCCCGGCTTTGATCAGGCTCTCTAAGGCGCGCCGGTTGATCTGGCTCAAATCTACCCGGGTGCAGAAATCGTCAATGTCCTTGAAAGGCCCCCCCTTCTGGCGGGCGGCCAGGATAGTGGTGATAGGCCCTTCCCCCACGTTTTTGATGGCTCCCAGGCCGAAGCGGATGTTCCCTCCCTCGATAACAAAGTCCAGCCCGCTACGGGAGACATCCGGCGGCAGGACCTCTATCCCCAGTCGCCGGCATTCGGCGATGAGGACGGCCACTTTGTCGGTGTTGTTACGCTCCACGCTCAGCATGGCTGCCATGTATTCAACGGGATGCCTGGCTTTGAGGTAAGCCGTCTGGCAGGTCAGGACGGCGTAGGAGGCCGCATGGGCTCTATTGAACCCGTAGCGCGCAAAGTACTCAATGTCGTCGAAAATCGCCCCGGCCACCTCCTCTGGCAATCCGCTGTGCTCAAGAGCCCCTTTGACAAAAGAGGAGCGGTGTTGGAGAAGCTCCGACGCTTTCTTTTTTCCTACCGCTCTGCGCACCAGATCGGCTTCGGACGCCGAATAGCCTGCCAGGTCGGTCATCAGACGGATGATCTGCTCTTGAAAGACAATGATCCCATAGGTTTCTTTGAGAATGGGCTCCAGCTTCGGGTGGCGGTAGATGACTTCCTCGTGGCCGTGTTTGCGCTTCACATAGTCATCAATGTACTCCATCGGACCGGGACGGTAGAGGGAGAGGACGGCCACAATGTCATTGAACTCACTGGGACGCAGGGAGGTGAGGACGCGGCGCATACCTGCGGATTCCACCTGAAAGATACCGGTGACTTCACCGCTGGACAGGAGTTCGTAGATGGCCGGGTCGTCCAGGGGGATGTCCCCGGGCGTCAATTGGATCCCCCGCGTCTCGCGGAGCAAGTCCAGGGTGCGCTGGATAATGGTCAGAGTGGAAAGGCCCAGGTAATCCATCTTCAGCAGGCCGATGTCTTCCAGAGCCTCCATCGGATACTGGGTGATGGCTCCGACCCCTCCTTTGGTGGGCCGGTGCAAGGGGGTGTAGTTCACCAGAGGGGCATCGGCGATGACGATGCCAGCCGCATGGGTGGAGGCATGGCGGGCCACTCCCTCCAGGCTCCTGGCCGTGTCAATGAGCTCTTTAATGTAGCTCTTGTCCTCTTCCTGGCTCTCGTACAGGCTTTTCAACTCCGGCACCTGGCGGAGACCGTCTTCGATCTCGATTTGGGGGCCGAAGGGGATCAGTTTGGCCACGCGGTCTACCTCGGGCAGGGGCAGGTCGAGGGCCCGGCCGGCGTCACGGATGGCCGCTCGGGCGCCCATGGTGCCGAAAGTGATGATCTGAGCCACTTTGTCCTGGCCGTATTTCTCGATGGTGTACTGAATCAGTTCGTCGCGGCGGTCGTCGGGAAAGTCTATGTCAATATCAGGCATCGTCACCCGGCCGGGGTTGAGGAACCGCTCAAAGATCAGGCCATGCGCCAGGGGATCCAGTTGGGTGATGTCCAGGCAGTAGGAGACCAGGCTGGCCGCTGCTGAGCCCAGCCCCGGCCCGACCAGGATGCCCCGCCTTCGGGCTTCACGCACCAGGTCCCAGACAATCAGGAAATAGGTGTCGAAACCCATCTGGTGGATAAGGTCCAACTCGTACCGGAGGCGTGCCTCCAGTTCCGGGGTGACGACAGCGTAGCGGCGTTGGAGCCCTTCCTGGCAGAGGTGGGCCAGGTAGCTCTGGGCGGTGTAGCCCGCGGGCACTGCAAAGAAAGGCAGATGATAGCCCTCGAAATCCAGGCTCAGGTCGCAGGCTTCGGCGATGCGGAGGCTGTTCTCCAGGGCCTCGGGCCATTCGGGGAAAAGGGCAGCCATCTCCGCGGGGCTTTTGAGGTAAAAGCTCTCATCGCCCATAGTCATGCGTTTGGGATCATTGATCGTGGTGTTGGTCTGGATGCAGAGCAGAATCTCCTGAGCCCGGGCCTGAGTCGGCAACACATAGTGGACGTCGTTGGTGGCTACCAGAGGGATGCCCATCTCCTGGCTGAGGGCCACCAATCCGGCGTTGATCTGTTCAAATTCGGGCAGCCCCTCGTGTTTTTGTAACTCCAGGTAGAAGCCGTCGGCTCCGAAGGTGTCCCGATACCAGGCAGCCACCTCCCGTGCTTTGTCCAGCCGTCCGTCCCGGATCAGGCGCGGGATCTCGCCTGAACCACAGCCGGTAAGGGCAATGAGCCCCTGGGCATGCTCGCGCAGGTAGGCTTTGTCTACCCTGGGTTTGTAATAAAAACCCTCCAGTTGAGCGGCGGTAGCGATTTGCAGCAGGTTCTGATAGCCTACTTTGTTTCTGGCCAGGAGGATGATGTGGTGAGGGCTCTTGTCTTTCTCGGGGTCCCTATCGCTCATGCGGCGTGGGGCAATGTACATCTCTACGCCGATAATGGGCTTGAGGCCGTATTTCCTGGTTTTCTGGTAGAATTCGATGGCTCCGTACATCACCCCGTGGTCTGTAATGGCCAGGGCAGGCATATCCAGTTCCTTGGCCCGTCGGACCAGGTCCTCGGTGTGAGCCAGACCATCCAGTAGGCTGTAGGTGGAGTGCACATGCAGGTGGACAAAGCCGACCATGGGGTTTCCTTCTTCGAGGGAGTGGGCGATTTTGATTATACCATATTGGAGCGAAATATGGAAGCTGAAGGCTGATTTGCTTCAAAACAGGATGACGTGATATAATGGAACCATCATTGATGGTAGGGAGAGGGACGTGAAAGTCGAAATTGTTAAAAACATATTGAGTGCCAATGACCAAATCGCTGCTGATAACCGGCGTGTCTTTGATGAGAAAGGTATCCTGGTCATCAATTTGATGTCCTCGCCGGGGGCGGGCAAGACCAGCCTGATCCTGCAGACCATCGAAGCCCTGCAAGGCAAACTCCGGCTAGGCGTCATCGAAGGGGATGTCGCTTCCAGGATTGATGCCGACAAGGTCGCAGCGGCAGGCGTGCCTGTCGTCCAGATCAATACCGGTGGGGCCTGTCATCTGGACGCACCGATGATCCGGCAGGCTTTAACAGCAGGGCTGCCTCTGGATGACATTGACTTGCTTCTCATTGAAAACGTGGGCAACCTGATCTGCCCTGCGGAGTTTCGTCTGGGAGAACATGCTCAGGTCATGATCGCCAGCGTGCCCGAAGGTGACGATAAGCCTTACAAATATCCGGCTATGTTCACTCTGGTGGATGCCATTGTCATCAACAAGACCGACCTCCTGCCTTACCTGGACTTTGATCTGGCTGCCTTTCGCCAAGTGGTGATGGCCCTTAATCCCGACGTGCGCCTCTTCCCGGTCTCCTGCAAAACCGGAGAGGGGGTGCAAGAATGGGCCGCGTGGCTGATGGAACTTGACGAAATGGGCAAAGTGCATTAGAATGAAATCTCAGTGCTGAGGGCCGGTCCGCTGTCAAGAGATTGGAGGGAGGATGTTCGAAAGTCTGTCGGAGAAGCTCCAGAGCATATTTCAAAAATTGGCCAAACGGGGCAAGCTCTCTGAAGGTGACGTGGATGCGGCCCTGCGCGAGGTGCGGCTGGCCCTCCTGGAGGCCGATGTCAACTATAAGGTGACCAAGGATTTTGTGGCCCGGGTCAGAGAGCGGGCCGTTGGGACTGAGGTGATGCGCAGTTTGACGCCAGCCCAGCAGGTCATCAAGATCGTCAACGAAGAATTGATCCGCACCCTGGGCACGCCGGCCCGAATTGATCTCTCCGGCCCTCTCCCTCATGTGGTCATGCTGGTTGGTCTGCAGGGCTCCGGCAAGACGACCACGGCCGCCAAGCTGGCCCTGAAGCTGCGCCAGGCAGGCCAGCGGCCTCTCCTGGTTGCGGCCGACACCCGGCGGCCAGCCGCCATTACTCAGTTGGAGGTGTTGGGCCGACAGTTGGACATCCCCGTTCACAGTGAGGGAGCTCAGGTGCCCCCACCGGTTATCTGCGCCAATGCTCTAAAGCGAGCCGGCGAGGCAGCCTGCAGTGTGGTCATCCTGGACACGGCCGGGCGGCTGCACATTGACGACCAACTGATGGCCGAGTTAGAGAAAATC
>JBBIJG010000241.1:0-5075 GCA_037446095.1 Caldilineae bacterium | reverse complement strand
TTGACCGCGTTTGAGGTCTTCGAGTTGGCGCTCTGCCTCGATTTGGGCGCGCGGGTCCTGAGCAGGGCCCAGTTGGAGGAAGCGCTCGAAAGCTTCAATGGCTTTCTCTTTCTCCCCTTGCAGTTTGTAAATAACCCCCAGACCGTAGTAGGCTTCAGGCAAGTCAGGGTCAAACTTGAGCGCCATCTCAAACTCAGCCATGGCTTCGCTCAATTTCCCCATCTGGACATAAGCTCCACCCAGGAGGTAGTGTATTTCTGCGTCATTCGGACTGATAGCCAGAGCGGTTTGGTATTCGGTTATCGCCTCATTCAATCGGCCCTGGCGGTAGTAGACCACTCCCAGGTTGGAGTGAGCCGCCGCATCTCTTTCATTGAGGCGGAGAACGGCCTTGAACGCCTCAGCAGCCTTATCCAGTTCACCCTGTTGGGCATAGGCATTGCCCAGTCGGAAGTAGGCCTCAGCCAGGGTGGAATCCAGACGGGTGGCGGTCTCCAGTTCGGCGATGGCCTTGTCCCATTGTCCGGTTTCCATGTAGTGGCGCCCCAACTCCAGATGAGAGGAGGCATCCCTGGAGGTCGTCCCACAAGCGTTCAGCCCGAGGAGTACGGCCAGGCTGATCAGGCTCGCGACTAGCGGGTGAATGGATGTGCGTTTCGTAGCCATAGCCTCCATCTTTGTTAGCAGGGGCGCAGCGACGCTGCACCTCTACTCAACCCTGCTTGCAATCTAACAGCACGATCTGGGTCTCTTCTGGCAAGGTGCCCTCCGACACCTTCAGGCTCTCCTGAGCGGCCAGCTTTTTCAATCCCATTTCCTGCAGAAATTGTTGCACCGGGGCCAATTTGAGAGTCAGCCCTTTGGTCTTGTAATGCATGGGGATGACAATTCTGGGCTCTAACAGGCTGATCACCTCGGCGGCTTGGGGGGCACCGATGGTGCTGACTCCTCCGACAGGGATGAGCAAAATATCTACGTCGCTCAAGGCTTCAACCTGATCCTGGGTCGGCACATGGCCAAGGTCTCCCAGATGACAGATGGTCAGGCCATCCATTTCAAAGAGGAAAACCGTGTTGCGGCCCCGTTGCCCTCCCTTCTTCCTGTCGTGAAAGGTAGCGATCCCGGTGATAAACACATCCTTGATCTCGTATTCTCCCGGGCCATTAATAACCTTGGGGGAGTCCTTGACGCCCGAGACGTAGTTGTGGCATGGGCGTGGCTGACGGTGACAATGTCGGCACGGACTTTGGGAAGCGTGTAGCCGACAGAGGGCGCGTAGGGGTCGGTGACAATCGTCGCACTTTTATCTCGCAATCTGAAACAAGCGTGTCCGTACCAGGTAATTTCCATGACCGGACTGATACCTCCATGCCTTTGGGATTGCCCTGCCCTTACCCCGTTTCTTTTTGCTTGGCCAGAGAGGTGGCGACAAAGAGCCATGGGGCCAGGAAGCCCACACAGAAACCAACCAGGCCGTAGCGGATCATCCGCAGGGCAACGGCCAGGGGATAGGCAACGCCCTCTGGAAGCACGGCTTTGAATCCCAGGTAGAAAATAAGGACCAGGCTCATGCCCAGGATGAATCGGAGTCCACGCTGCCACCATAAGCCGTCTACCTGAAAGCGGATGCGTTCCTGCTCCAGGAGAAAGCCTGCACTCATGCCCAACAGTGTGGCCATGAGAGTGGCCGCAAACTCGGCCGGGTAGGTCCCATCTATATCGGAAGGGTGGATGAACAATAAGGCCAATGGGATTACGACGGATAGGGCCAGCTTAATGGGCAGGGGTAGATGGATACGCCGTCTCCGGACCGTGCCCAGAATCCAGTTATAGACAAGGAGCAGCAATAGGCCAAGCAACAACCCACCCATGACATCTTGGGGAAAATGTACCCCCAGGTATATCCGGGAAAAGGCGATGAGAAGGATCAGCACTCCAGCTACGATACGCCATATCTTACGGCGGCATTGAACAGCCAGATACCCCCAGTTCACCATTGCGCCCTGGGCATGATTGCTGGGGAAGGAAGGGCTGGTCTCCGTCCTCAGGAGGACAAGCCGCGGGGCAGAGGGACGGGGGAGACGAAAGGTCAGTTTGATGACCGAGTTGAGGTAGTTGGAAAAGATGAAAATGTAAGCTAGGCCGACTCCCACCTCCTTGTTCAGGCACCAATAGATAAAGGGCAGGAGGACCAAATAGAAGGCTTCCTCGCCGAGGAAAGTAGCCATCTGGAAGAGGGCATCAAAGAAGGGGTGGCGAAAGGATTGAACCCAGAGGATGACATCAGTGCCCCAGGGTATCAGTGAGGTCAACAACTCGGTCATGATTCCGCTCAGCGCGAGATATGCATGGGCATAATGACGTGCGTAAAGTCTTCTGAGCCAACTGGCCTGATAACGCCCGGGCTTGAGGGGCTGGTGGTTTCCAGCGCGACCTGGGCAGCATCCACCACAGAGAGGACATCAATGAGGTATCGGGCGTTGAAGGCAATCTCCAGTTCCTCTCCCTCAATCATGGCGTCAATTTCACCGACGTTGTCCCCCACCTCGGCTGAAGTGGCCATCAGGATGACCCGGCCAGGAGCCAGCTCTCCACCGGGGAGGATCTCTAAACGAACGATATTGGCCGCATCGCGGGCAAAGATATTGGCCGTTTTGACCGCTTTGAGAAAATCGCTGGTACTGACCACCGTGCGCGTGGTGTAGCTTTTGGGGATAATCTGATGGTAGTCTGGAAAGTTGCCCTCGATGAGTTGAGAGACCAGGTCAACGTTGGCCGTGTGGAAGAGAACTTGATTGCGAGCTGGGGTGATGGTGACCTCGATGGGCTGTTCCTGCTCCCCGCAAATCCGGGCGAGCTCGGATAGAGCCCGGGCAGGGATGATCACTGTGGCGGGTTCGGGGACAGGTTCGGGAAGGTGAGCCGTACGCACGGAGAGGCGGAAGCCATCGGCCGCGGCCAAAGTCAGTTGGGTGTCGTGGAGCCGGGCCAAGACGCCGGTCAGGATGGGACGGCTTTCATCGGTGGCGGCGGCAAAGACAACCTGCTCGATCATCTGGCGCAGCATGGAGGGATCGAGGCTGATCTTGCCGATTTGCTGATTCGCTGATTCGCCCGCTGTGGGGATCAACGGAAACTCCTGGGCATCAATGCCTTTGATGTTGGCCTCGAAACGGGCGCATTTGAGATTGAGGGTCTGGGTTCGCACCGTCAACTCCATGTCAATGCGTTCTGGGGGCAAAGAGTTGACGAAATCGGTGAGGAGCCTGGCAGGCACGGTAATGCTGCCATCTTCCTCCACCTTGGCTCCGATCCAGCAGACGATACCAATCTCCAGATTGGTGGCCGAGAGCTTGAGGCGGGGTCCATCTGTAGCCAGCATGACGTTGGAAAGCACGGGCAGAGTGCTGCGAGTGGCCACCGCCCGCCCCACGATGCTCAGCCCTTTGGCCAGATTCTCTTGCAAGCAGGAAACTCTCACCTCGCTCCTCCTTATTTCCGTTCCCGTCGCCAGGCGATGATCTCCCTCGACTGTCTGATCAGGATCAGCAGGAGGCCCAGGAGCCCGGCTAAAATGATGGTTCCCGTTCCCAAACCGGTGGTGGGCATCCTCCCGGCCAGGGCGCCGGTTGAAGCGCCCCGCAAACTGATGTCATCCACGGTGAATTTGACGTAGCTGCCCCGAGTGGGCCACTTTTTCCAGCCCCGGATAAAGAGGGTGGTTGAGGCAGAGGTGCTCTTAATCGTCGTGGTATAGATGCCCAGGGTATAGGATTCAGCGTCCAGAGGTTGCTCGTCCCAGCCCACATCCGTCCACTTGTCCACGACCCGCCAATCGTTTCCGCCGTTGTAGTCCACACCCCATTGCAGACGGTAGCCATAGCTGGAGACCTGGACATTCCCTTCGTTGGACCTGATCACCCCGTGCATGGTGAGTTCATAACTGGCTCCGGGGACTGTGGAAACGGTCTGGTAAATGCCGATATAGCGGTCGGAGACCCCGGCATCCCAGATTTCCATGTGCTGAGCGTGCTCGCCATCCCAGACCAGGGCGGACCACGTTTCATCGGCCCACCCGAACCTGGCATCGCCGTTGTGGAAGGCGTGCCATTGGTGACCTATCCCGTCTTTGAATCCGTCTTCAAAGCTTCCGTTGCGCAGAATTTCTGCCTGGCTCACCGGTGGGGCGGCCGCGCTGGGTGCTCCGAGGGTAGCTATCGGTGTGGAGGTGTGGGTAGGCGTAGCCGTAGGGCTGACTGCCTCTGGTCCCACTGCCACTACGGGGGTATTGGTCGGTTTAGGGAGTGAAGGTGTGCTTGTCGGCAGGACTCCTTCCGGGGGAGTGACGGTTACGATCAGCGGGGGAGCAGTGGGGGCCACTGCCCTTCTGCCCACAAAGGGCAGGTCACAGGCGGCAACCCATAGGGCCATCGCCAACAGCAGGGGGAGACATTTCAGGGCTTTGCTTATCATGGCAACCTCCTTTTATGTATATCATATCACCCTTTTGTTTTTTTTGCAAGAGTCCCTGTCCCTAGCCCGCTATCCCGATCAGCAGCAGGCCGCCGAAGACCAGGGAAGAGGCCAGAACCCGGGTGACTCCGTAGGGCTCTTTCAACAGGAGGGTGCCCAGGAGGGCTCCGAAGATCACGTTCACACTGCGCACCGAGCCGGCGTAACTCACATAACTCAAGCGTATGGCAGCCAGGGCCAGAAAATAGGTCAGAAGGACCAAAATCCCGGCCACACCAATGCCCAGCTTGTTAGCCTGCCATTCGGCCTTCAAATGGGTCTTGTGCTCTGTCCAGAAAATGTACAGGGTAAAGGGGACCAGAGTGAGCAGCAGATGGAGATAGCCATAGACAAAGGGGTCTACGTATCTGAGGCCCAGCTTGTCCATCACCGAATAGAGGGAGACACTGAGGCTGGCCAATAGAGCCCACTGAGCGGGTCTTTCCTTAAGAGAGCGCAGGGGTCTCAGCACATCGGCTTTGGAGCGCAAGTTGACCAGATAGAGGCCGACCGTCACCAGCAGGATGCCCGCCATCCCCCAGATGGTCAGCCGTTCTCCCAGG
>JBBIJG010000240.1:0-5106 GCA_037446095.1 Caldilineae bacterium | reverse complement strand
AGGCTATGCTGGATGAGGGAGTGGCCCAGGCGATGGACATCCTCAACCTCAGCGAGTTGGCGGCATACTCGCCCCTGGCCCTCAGTTTCGGCCAGCAGAAGCGGGTCAGTATTGCTGCCATTCTGGCCATGCGCTCCAAGATCCTGGCCATGGATGAACCCACCGCCGGTCAGGACTATAAGAATTATATGGCCTTCATGGACGCCATCTTACAGTTGCCCCATTTTGAGGCTATCCTGTTCATAACCCATGATCTGGACCTGGCGGTGTGCTATGCCAACCGGGTGATTCTGATGCATGAGGGCCGCATCGCCGCCGATGGGCCGCCGCCCGAGGTGCTGGCCCGGCGCGAACTGCTGGAGCGCTGCCGGGTCGTGCCCACCTCGCTGCTGGCCGCCAATCTGGAACGATTGCCTCAGACGGGGCGCTTCATGCGAGCCGAGTTGCTGGCCCATGAATCTACCGCTGGGGTCGAAGCTTCAGCCGATGTGGTCGGTTCACAGCCCCCGCCTGAAGGCTCGACTCCAGCGGGCTTGCTTTAAGAGCTTGTCCGAAAAGTGAAGCGTGGCCGGCGACGGCATCACCCTGCAAACACCCCAGGGCCTGCGATTGGTGACAGTCAACGACGGGACGGAGGTCAGGCAGGCGGAAGGAGGGAGAGAAGCCAGCCTGGCCGACATCGAGCCAGGCACAACCATTGCCGTCTTTGGCCGGTTCAACGGCGAGGACCGGACCATGCTGGCCCAGGTGATCGTCATTTTGCCGCCCTCGCCTCAAAGATGATATACCCAAGCCCAGTCTCCAGGTGCTTTTCGGACTCAGGTCTTAACGCTCAGGCAGCCTTGGCCAACTCCATGTCGGGGGCCTTTTCCAACCCCGCTTCCAACACCTCGTCTATGGTCTCGGCCAGGACAAAGGTCATCTCCTCTCGCACGTCTTCGGGCACGTCATCCAGGTCTGCCTCGTTGCGTCGGGGCAAAACCACCGTCTTCAAACCGGCCCGATGGGCCGCCAGCACTTTTTGCTTGGTCCCGCCGATGGGTAGCACCTGCCCCTGCAGGGTGATTTCGCCTGTCATGCCCACATCAGCCCGCACGGGACGCCCGGTCAACAGAGAAACCAGGGCCGTGACCATAGCCACCCCGGCCGAGGGGCCGTCCTTCGGCGTAGCTCCAGCGGGCACGTGCAAATGGATGTCCTTATTGGTGAAGAAGTTGGGCGGTATGGCTAACTCATCCGCCTTGGCCCGGACATAGCTCAGGGCAATGCGTGCCGATTCCTGCATCACCTCACCCAGTTGACCGGTCAGAGTCAACTGCTCTTTGCCCGGCATCTGGGCGGCCTCGACGAAGAGGACCTCGCCTCCAGCCGGGGTCACCGCTAACCCTGTGGCCACACCAGGCCGCGCCGTGCGCAGGGCAGCTTCAAAGAAGTATTTGGGCTTGCCCAGGAACTCACGGACCTTTTCCGGGGTGATGGTCATCGAACCCTCAATCTCCCCGGCCGCCACTTTAGTGGCCACCTTGCGGCAGATGCGACCGATCTCCCGTTCCAGGTTGCGCACTCCGGCCTCACGGGTGTGGTCGCGGATGATGGCCCGCAGGGCTGCTTCTTCGAAGGTGATTTCGTCGGGACGCAGGCCATTGGTCCGAATCTGGCGCGGGATCAGGTACTCCATGGCGATCTTGATCTTCTCGTATTCGGTGTAACCGTCCAGGGTCAGGATCTCCATCCGGTCCCGCAGAGGGGGCGGAATGGGTTCCAGCAGGTTAGCCGTGCAAATGAACATCACCTGAGAGAGATCAAAATCCACATCCAGGTAATGGTCGCGGAAGGTGCAGTTCTGCTGGGGGTCCAGAACCTCCAGCAAAGCCGAGGAAGGGTCACCCCGCCAGTCGGCACCGATTTTGTCCACCTCATCCAACATAAAGACCGGGTTTCTGGTCCCCACCCGTTTGATGGCCTGGATAATGCGGCCTGGCAGGGCTCCGATGTAGGTCCGGCGATGCCCACGGATCTCCGCCTCATCGCGCACACCTCCCAACGACATACGGGTGAATTTCCGCCCCAGGGCGCGGGCTATGGACCGTCCCAGTGAGGTCTTGCCTGTCCCCGGTGGGCCGACAAAACAGAGGACGGTGGCCTGGGCATCGCGATGGATCGATGACGGTTCGGAGCATTTCTCGGCAGGTTCTTCCTCGCCGTCTACCCCTCGCTCCAGGCGCAGCTTCCGCACGGCCAGGAACTCCAGTATCCGATCTTTAATCTCTGTCAGATCATAGTGATCTTCATCCAGGACCTGTCGGGCGTGGGGGATATCCAAATTGTCCTCGGTAAGAGTCTGCCAGGGCAGCTCCGTCAGCCAGTCCAGATAGGTCTTGATCACCGCATACTCGGCTGCCTGGGGTGGCATCTTCTCCAGGCGACTCAGCTCCCGCAGGGCTTCCTTTTCTGCCTCCTCAGGCATCCCTGATTTGGCGATCTTCTCCCGGTATTCCTGGACTTCGAGGGTGGTCTCATCCGCCTCCCCCAATTCCTTCTTGATGGCTTTAAGTTGCTCCCGCAGGAAGTATTCCCGCTGGACCTTCTCGATTTCGGATTGGGCTTCGGATTGGATCTTCTGCCCTAGCTCCAGAACTTCTACCTCTCGGGTCAGGATGGTAATGAGCTTCCGCATTTTGTCGGTCACATTGTCGAGGGTCAGGATCTCCTGCGCCTCGGCGACCTCAATGCGCAGGTTGGCCGCAATAAGGTAGATCAGATAGCGAGGGTTCTCCACCCGGCTGATGAACTCCATGATCTCATCAGGCAGTTGAGGGGTGAGAGACACCAGGCGACGGGCCAGGTCCAAAAGGCTCCTCCGCAGGGCTTCGACCTCAACCGATTCCTCGACATATTCCGGGGCGAGTTCGATTTGGGCCTTCAGGTAGGGTTTCTCTTGACTCCACTGCCTGATCCGAAAGCGTTCAATACCCTGGATGATCACTTGCAGGTTCTCATCAGAGCCTTTGATCACTTTGTGGATAAAGCCGACGGTCCCCACCTCATATACCTGACTCGGTCCAGGCTCCTCAATGTTGGGGTCTTGCATGGCCACCAGGCCAATCAAACGGTTACGTTCTACCGCCTCTTCGATCAGCTTGATAGAGCGCGGGATGCCCACCACGATGGGGGTCACGGCCGAGGGGAAAATCACCGTATTACGCAGCGGCAGGATGGGGAGCTCAGTAGGAATAAGTTTTATGGCATCCATCTGGTCGCTGAAAAGGTTAAGCCAGGGTAACATCTGACTGATTACCTCTCCTCAACTAAGAACCTATCCGAAAACAGGTGTGGGACAGCCTAACCAGGCTGTCCGGGCAGGCTGGTTTTCAGATGGGCCCTAAGCAGCTTTCCGTAGCCCGGCGGTGTCATCCTGGACGGTGAGCTCATTGATCACCATTTGCACACCGGGCACTCGACCGGCGAGGTGAGCTATTTCTTCGCTCACCGTCGCTGATGGGACCTGTCCTTTCAGGTAAACGACCCCCAGGACAGAATGGATCGTCACTTTGTTGGCCGACAGGTGAGCGCCGGGGCCCCACGCCAGACGCTGGCGTATCTCCTGCTCCAGAGACTCATCGCTCACCAGGTGGTCTCGGACTCTGCTCACGCCAGGCACCGCTTCGGCCAGCCTGAGAGCCATGCGTTTCATCAGTTCGGTCCGCACGGCACCGGTCAATTCCACCTCGTCGCCCCGGGCGATGACAAGAATAGGGCAGCGACTCTCCCGTAAGGGGGAGTAACTCCACAAAGCCTGATTCACTCGCCCTTCCAGTTCTCTATTCCGTAACATAGCTTGGGTCTTTCGGTTCACCATCGCGTATTATACCACATCTTCCCAATTTGTGCGTCTGGCGTCGCAAACACTCACAAATCATGGCGAGCCATCATAGACGGCAAAGCAATCCCCAAAATGCGACAGGGAGATTGCTTCGCCTTCGGTTGCTCAGAAACTTGCTGTCATAGCGAGCCCTGGAGGGGCGAAGCAATTTCCAACTCGGGGATTGCTTCGTCGGCCTACGGCCTCCTCGCTATGACACCAGGAAGTTTCTGCCCTTGAGAATGGCCCGGCGGGCCATGGCCGACTCGCAATGACAGCCTGGACAGTTACTGAGGCCAGTTAGAACGGCACCTGAGGGATGCCCTGGCGTCAACCGACCATCGGCGTGGTCAATTGCGATGTTCTGGGGGGAGGGCGCTCGGTCGCCGGCCGGGTGGCAATCCTTACCTTTTGAGAGAGGCGGGGCGCTCACCCAGTTCCACCGTCAGTTTCTTCTCCCGCCCATCACGCCAGATAGATAGCTCCACTTTTTGCCCTGGCTGTGCCTTCTTCACCAGGTAGACAATCAAGTCGTCCATGCCCTGTACCGGCACCCCGTCAATGGCCTGGATGATGTCGCCGCCTGTTTCCAGAGAGCGACCTTTGCTTTCAACGGTCTTGGTGCTGCCTCGCAGGCCCGCCTTGTCAGCCGGGCTACCCTTTTCTACTTTGATCACCAAAGCGCCTCGGATACCGGCTGGCAGGTCCATGGCCTCGACGATGGCAGGTATCAGGTCCATCCCGGTGATCCCCAGCCAGGCGTAGCGATATTCCCCCTCCTCGATTAGAACCGGCACCACGCGCTTGGCTATGTTGATGGGTACGGCAAAGCCCACACCGGCGCTGGACCCGGAACGGGAAAGGATCAGGGTGTTGATGCCGATGACCCGGCCCTGGGAATCCAGGAGGGGCCCGCCGGAATTGCCCGGGTTGATGGCTGCATCGGTCTGGATCATCTCCGGGATGGCGAAAGGGCTGCTGCCGGGTCTGAAGGTACGCCCCAGGGCGCTGATAATCCCGCGCGTCATGGTGCCCGCTTGGCCGAAGGGGTTGCCGATGGCGATGGCCAGTTGTCCTACTCGGAGTTCATCCGAGTCGCCCAGTTCCACCGGATGCAGCTCTTCCGCGGGCAGATCCACTTCGACAACCGCCAGATCGCTGTCCGGGTCTGTACCAATCACTTTGCCTTCGACCACGGTGTCGTCCCAAAAGACGACCTCCACCTCGTCGGCTCCCTCCACCAC
>JBBIJG010000239.1:1470-5109 GCA_037446095.1 Caldilineae bacterium | reverse complement strand
AGTAGTCGGCCATGGCCTTGCGTCTCTCCGCCCGGCCCCGCCCGACGATAAATCGCCCTCCGCCAGCCCGCTGAAGAGTGTTTAGCGTGTCCCCGTACACGCCCAGACGGGCCTTTGGCCTGAACGTCAACGTTCAGGCTGAGCGGCTCAAGCGTGTGGCTGCTGCAAGGGCGTTGCAACGCCCTTGGGCTGCTCAGCCCCGCCGTTTACGGCGGGGCCTTTGGGCCTGCCGAAGCCCCCGCCGCAGGCGGGGGAGCTGTCACCACCGGGTTAGACAGTTTTGAAGACGTGCTAGCTGTCGGAGTAAACCAGGTGAAGCGTCTTTGGAGCCCCGGAGTGGAGGCTTTAGCCGGTGCAATGGCCAGATTCCGGCTGAAGCCTCCACGCCAGAATGTCTCTCCGACAGGCTGCTAGATGGGTTGACAATAAAACCGAGGTACCAGTACTAAGCAGCCCTTAGGCTGCAGAAGAGCTCGTAGTCTATCAATCCCGTGATGGTGGGATGGTCGCCGCACAGGGGACAGTCGGGGTTCCGCTCGATCTTGACATCCATGAAATCCATGGTCAAAGCGTCGAAGATCAGGAACCTTCCCACCAGCGAGGTGCCCAGGTCCAGGAGCAGCTTGATGGTCTCCACGGCCTGGATGGTCCCGATGACGCCGGGCACCGCCCCAAAGACCCCCGCCTCCTGGCAACTGGGCACCGAGCCTGGCGGCGGGGGCACGGGGAACAGGCAGCGATAGCAGGGCCCCTGGCCAGGGACAAAGACCGTGGCCTGCCCCTCGAACTGGAAGACGGCCCCCAGCACCAGGGGCTTGCCCAGCAGCACACAGGCATCGTTGGCCAGGTACTTGGCCGGAAAGTTATCACTGCCGTCCACGATGACGTCGTAATCGGCCAGGATCTCCAGCGCGTTCTCTGAGGTGAGCTGGACCGGATGCTGGATCACCTTCACGTCAGGGTTGATGGCCTGCACTGCCTCTGCCGCCGATTGCGTTTTGGGGCGCCCCACATCATCGGTATGATGCAGGACCTGGCGATGCAGGTTGGAGATATCTACCACGTCAAAGTCAACGAAGCCCAGGGTGCCCACCCCAGCAGCGGCCAGGTACAGGCCAGCTGGCGAGCCCAACCCGCCCGCCCCAATGAGGAGGACGCGAGACTCCAGCAGTTTCCTCTGCCCCTTACCGCCCACATCGGGCAGGATGATCTGGCGGCTATAGCGCCGTATTTGCTCCTCCGTGAAGCCGAACATTCATACCTCCTCAGACAACGTGATTTCCACCCTCTCCTCTCCAACCGCCCCCTCGACAATACGGAAGGCACGGAGAGCTGGCCGGGCCGGGTCGGCCAGTGAGATGATGAGATAGAGAGCCTCAGGATAGAAAGCCAGTTCGAGGTCGGTGGCCGAAGGGTAGGCAGGCGAGTGGGTGTGGGAGTGATAGATAGCCAAAAGCTCCCAGCCCTTTTCTTCCATCTCCGTGAAAACGCGGAACTGCTCCTCTGGGTTCAGGCGATAGGTCACCGGGCTGTGTTCGGCGTTGGTCAACGGGTAGACCTTTTCCACCCGTCCATCCCTGCCGGCCAGCAGACCGCAGGCCTCGTTGGGGTATTCCCTTCGGGCATGGCGGATGATTGCCTCAGCCTGCTCTTCGGTAAGGTGAAGGGCCATTATTCCACCTACCCAGCTTTCCGAATGACGATTTCCCAATCCGTATCGTTCACCTGCCCCACGTTGAGGACCTGGTGACCCTCGTTGCTCACGCTGCGGGGCACGTTCTCCACCGCCGGCAGGTGGTCTACGATCACCCGCAGGACCTGGTCCGTTTCCATCATCTCCAGGGCCAGCTTGGTCTTGACGAAGGTGTAGGGACACACTTCGCCCTTGAGATCGAGCTCTTGATCCACCTCCATTTTTGCCCTCCTATCTGGACAATTTGTTCATAGTGACGACTTCGATGAGCGATTTTCTCCTTTTCTTCACGAACATCACCTCTCCCTCATGAGAGGTCTAGAACTTGCTCCAGCCTTTCTTTGTCGAAGCCTATCACCACTTCGTCTCCAATCACAACTACCGGAGTGGTGAAGAGCCCATACCCCTCGGTCAGCTCCCGCAGGGCCTTCTCATCGGAGATATCGCGCTCGGTGAAATCAACCCCCTTCTGTGAAAGGAACCCTTTCACCTGGCCACAGAAGACTCAGCCACGTTGGCTGTAGACGATCACCTTTTGAGCCATTTGTCCCCTCCTAATCAATCTCTTCGTAATGACGACTTCAGTCGTCCAAGCGACTGACGCTACTACGACCCCTATCTGCCCTATCGGACGTCATCGTACAATTCCCTCAACTCCTCAAGGGGGACTTTCAGGAAGTACAAGAGCCTCAGCTTCCGCATCCGCCAGAAGGTCCGCCAGATGCCCCACTCCTTCCACCGCCGGGCGGAGGCGGTGATACGCAGGGGAAGCTGTCTAACCTGCCCCAGCGACCTCAGGCGCGGGCCGAAATCCCAATCCTCCATCAGCGGGATGTCGCGAAAGCCCCCCAGCCGCTCGAAGACCTCCCGGCGCACGAAGATGCCCTCGTCCCCGGTCATCCGCCCGGTAAGCCTCATCCGCAGGCTGGAGAACACGGAGATGAGCCTGTAGACCACACCGTCCTCGTCAAGGGCGAGGGTAAAGCAGCCTCCCACACAGGCCCGATCGGCCAGAGCCGCTTCGATGGCCGGAACAGCCCCGGCAGGCAGGCGGCAGTCGGCGTGCAGAAAGAGCAAAGCCTCCCCCTTCGCCTCCCGTGCGCCCGCATTCATCTGCTTGGCCCTTCCCCTCTCTGAGGAGATCACTCTGACGTAGCGAGAAGCTATGGCCACGGTACCATCGTCGCTCCCCCCATCCACAACGATGACCTCAAACTCTCCTTCCAGCGCCAGCAGATGCTCCAGGAGGGGGCCGATGACCTTCGCCTCGTTCAGGACCGGGACAATGATGGATACCATGTCTAGCTCCTCAAAGCGAAGAGCACCCCTCCGATCAGGCTCACCAAAATGAGCAGGAAGAAAAACAGCAACGAAGCGGCTACGGCTTCGGTCATCGAAAGGCCCAGGCGGCCGAAGAAGTAGATGTAGGCCCACTCGCGGATGCCCAGGCCGTTGATGGACACGGGCAGCAGGGTGATGAACAGAATGATGGGGATCACCAGGAAACAGTAGACCAGGGAGATGTTGGCCCCTAACGCCTCGAAGATGGCATAGTTGATGAGCACGATCACGGCATGGAAAAGCAGAGAGATGAAAACCACCCCCAGAGCCAGGGATTTGTTCCGCAGGCAGAAGGAGACGGATGCCAGGGCCTCTCTTACTTTGCCCTTCAGAAGGGCGATACGGCGGCCCCAGCGGTCGCCGAAGAGCAGGGCCAGCAGGATGAGGCAAAGCACGGCGAACAGAGCCATGATCTCTCCCGAAAAACGCCTGGCCACATCGTAGCCCAGGGCCAAACCGAGAAGGGCGATTAACCCCTGGGCCAGGGAACTCAGAGCTCGCTCGGCGATCACCGAGGCAGCGGAGGCGGAAGGCTGGCGGCTGTATTGGGCCACGTCGTAGATCCTGACCACGTCGCCCCCCATGCTGGTGGGCAGGAAGTTGTT
>JBBIJG010000239.1:0-1370 GCA_037446095.1 Caldilineae bacterium | reverse complement strand
TGCTCTCATCGTATTCTCACCGGTTTGTCAATATCAAGGGAGTTGAGGAACTTCGGAAGCCTGGCGCTGGGGCTCCGTTGCTTCGACCGTGGCCTGGAGGAAACCGGCGAACATCAGGATGGCGCCCAGAAGCTCCCCCAGGTACAGGAATTCGGTAAGCCCTACCCGGCTCAGGAGGCCGGCCAGTGCTGGCGCCAGCGCACCGACGGCGATAAGGATGTTGCCCACCATGCGATGCGGCAGGATGCGCCGGCGCCAGAACACAAAGGCCGAGTAGATGGCCCCGCCCACCAGCGTGACCGTGCCGTACATGTTGAAGAAGGGAGTCAGGATGCGCACGCCAGAAGTGACGATGGCGTGTCCGCTCAAGGATTCGCCCGGCATCAGGCTGGGATCCAATTGCGCGCTGAAGACCTTGAAGGCGCCATACAGCGAGCCGAGGAGAAGCACCGCCATCAGGATGTGGGCGATCCTCACCCCCCCTATCCGACGATGTACCAGCAGATACACTGTGCCTTGCCCCAGCCAGGCGGCGACCAGCATCGCACCGAAGAGATACCACAGCCGAAAGACGAAAGCGTTGAACCCGGCCACGGCGTGGTAGGCCTCGGCGAAGCTGCCCAGGCCGTACATCACCAGGCCGATCCCCCACAAGAGGAGATGCAGCCCCCGCCGCACCGCGTAC
The DNA here is from genome assembly GCA_037446095.1 of Caldilineae bacterium. Lineage (GTDB taxonomy): Bacteria > Chloroflexota > Anaerolineae > E26-bin7 > E26-bin7 > E26-bin7. Next base: position 685 of record JBBIJG010000239.1, on the reverse strand, counting down.
CGCCGGAAGACCAGCAGGGCGAAGACGAACATGATGGCCACGGAGACAAAGGGCATCAAACTTGTCAAACTCATGGAACACTCCTTTCTCAGTCGAATTTCACTGGGTCGGCAGAATCCCCACGATCACGGCCAGTGCGGCCAGAAGTACGATCACCGTGATGAGGGTCAGAATGACCAAAATAACCGGGACCCCTTTTTCATACAAGAGAGCCTTCCACGATGAGAGCTCATCCCCGCGAGGGGGTAGACGTTCGTCGCTCACGCCGCTCCTCCCTGTCCGATCAGCATCTGGGCTTGGGTAGCGAATTCATCATCGGCCTTCTGATAAGAGGCGCTCCTCGAAACGAGCCTTAACGGCAAAGCCGAGGGTTACCAAGACCAACACCCCGATGATGATCCAGAGGCCCAACCTGGCGGCCTTGGGCACATTCTGACCCAGGAAAGAGTACACCACCGTGGCCGGCATCTGCCCAATCCCGGTGGCCAGGAGAAACTCCCAGGGCCCGATCGTCGTCAGCCCGGCGGCATAGCTCACCACATCGAAAGAGATGACCGGGATCAACCGGGCAATCAAAATGGCATGCTTGCCGTAGCGCTTGAAGAAGCGGTCGGCCATGTCCAGGCTTTTCCCCCCGACCAGCTTCTCCACCACCGGCCGCCCGAAGAGGCGGGAGATGTAATAG
>JBBIJG010000238.1:893-5116 GCA_037446095.1 Caldilineae bacterium | reverse complement strand
GATGACCTCCAGCCGTTTGAGCAAAAAACCTTTGGGATGGGAGACCTCTGCGGAGCTTGTGTCCCAGTTCAGGGCCGCTCCGGTGCGTTCGGCTACTTCTAAGAGGCCGCTGGCTCTGTAGGCCCTGCTTAGACCAGCCCTCGTATAAGGGACGCTGATCCCAGGGCTGTCAGCGATGAGGGGGTTACCCCCTGCCTCCTGAACCAGGCGGACCATAGCCTCCACCACCGCCGGATGGGTGACAATACCCCTCTCTGGCGGTGTGGCCGACAACAGATTAACCTTGAGAAGCACCTTCTGGCCAGGCTGTACAAACTGGCCTATCCCGCCCAGAAGGTCAATGCTCTCTCGCACGGCCCGGCCAACGGTTGCCTGCTGGTAATTGGGACACTTGGCGAGAGCGACTTGGAGATTCATGTGATCGGGTCATTCCTTTCTGTTGTTTTAAGACCTTTTAGCGCAGCCCCTCGAAAAGGTCGTCTGAAGGGCATTCCCCTTCCCCTAATCTCTTGCCCTCGCAGGCAAAGCAGTCGGTATACTGGAACTGGCGGCGTAACTCCTGAGGGATGAGGGTGAAAAGGCTATCGGGAGCAAGCTGGCTACGGTGGCACTGGCGGGCTCGCTCCTGGACCTCTACGTAAGCGCTGATGTCAATCCGGGTGGTGCAAAATTCGTCCGGCACGCCCAGAGACTCCAGGTCCCTGTATCTGTCCGGCGGCGCTATGCCCATCTCTTGTGCGGCCTGGATGAGCTTTTGGAACACACTGCGTGGAAAGGCCGTGTAGTAGAGTCTTTTGGGGGCGTAGGGTTCCAGGCCCTCGGCCAGGTGTTGGGGATACTGGTTAGGGTCGCCGGCGGCATAGAAGGCCGCCCTGGCGTGACGGTGGACCGCCTTGTGGTCGGGATGGCCATAGCCGCCACCCTCTTCGAAGGTTACCATCACCTGAGGGCGAAGCTGACGTATCAGGCGGACAATCTTGCCCACCACCTCGTAGGGGTCGGCCTGGACGAGGGAGCGAGGGTCCTGGTTAGCCGGGCTACCCGCCATGCCTGAGTCGCGATAGCCCAGCAGGTACAGCTCGCTGATCCCCAGGACCTGGCAGGCGCAGCGTAGCTCTCGCTCGCGGATTTCGGCTATCTGTTCCCTGGTACCCAGGCTGGGATCATAAATCTCCCCTTCCTCCCCTCCGGTGGCACAGATAAGGCACACCCTGACCCCTTCCGCCGCATATTTGGCCAGGGTCCCCCCAATGCCAAAGCTCTCATCGTCAGGATGGGCAAAAACAGCCAACAATGATAGTTTTTCTGTCATGCATTACTCCTTAAAGACCATTTACAGCGCAAAACGTCCAATGGTTCAGAACGAGGCATAAGGCATGCAACCCCGTTTTGCACCGGGTACTAGTATAGACGATTTTGAGATTTTGAGCAAGAAGGGACTCTCCTTGACAAATGGTGGGGAAGATGATATACTCAGTGTAGTTGTTTATACAATAAGACAATCAGGGCCGAAGAGTACGTCATTGCGGGGGAGGTATCTGCTCCCTTTGTCTCTGCGGGATGAATAAAGGGAGGAGTTCTTGGCTGTAATCACTAAAGACAAATAGCCTGTTGTGATGTATAATCGTATTAAAACTAAGACATCGGGCTTTGATAGCCCCGAGAACGCTGGAGGGAGGTGATGTGAAGCCGGCCAACGATGCATCTAGACGTATGTCTCACCATGAAGGGTGAAGGCATCCCTAATTTGTAAGGAAGGAGAGGAGAAATGAAGTGCATCAAGTTGACCCTGGTTTTCTTGCTGTCGTTGATTCTGGTCACGGCCGGCTGTGCACCGAAGCCCACACCTGCTCCGGCAGCACCCACACCCGCTGAGGCTACGCCTGTGCCTCCCACAGCCACACCCGTTCCTCCCACTGCCGCACCAGCGGCAAAAGAGAACGTCTTCGTCTACGCCCATGGGCCCACTTTCCCCGACATTGACCCCAGCGTCAGTTTTTCCAATGACTCGGTCGTGATGGGCAATGCCTATGAAACGCTGATCTTTTACAACCCGCCAGGAAGCGCGGAGGTGCTCAGTCCACAACTGGCCACCAGTTGGGAGTCGTCGGAGGATGGCCTGACCTGGACTTTCCACCTGCGGAAGGGGGTCAAGTTCCACGACGGCACCGATTTCAACGCCGAAGCAGTGAAGTACTCCGTCGAACGGACCAAGACCTTGGGCCTGGGAGCCGCTTTCATCTGGGATTCGGTGGAGGAGGTAAACGTCGTAGACGACTACACCGTGGAGTTCAAGCTGAAATACGCCGCGCCTCTGGACCTGATTGCTGCTTCGGGGTACGGGGCCTGGATGTTCAGTCCCACCTGCGTCGAGGCCCAGGGAGAGAAGGCCAACGAGTGGTTCAACCAGGGCCATGACTGTGGAAGTGGCCCCTACACGATCGAGAGTTACGAGCGTGGCCGACGGCTGGTGATGACCCGCTTCGACGACTATTGGGGTGGCTGGAAAGAAGGCCAGTTCGACAAGGTGGTCTTCGAGATCGTCGTTGACCCTGTAGTGCAGCAGCAGATGCTGGAAGCCGGCGAGGCCAGCGCCGCCTATGGGTTGCCCCGGGTGAACCTGGAAGCTCTGGACGCCCGCGACGACGTGACCGTCTACATCAACCCCAGTTTCCAGAACCTGCTGGGCCTTTTCAACATGAAGAAAGAGCCCACCAATAACAAGCTGGTTCGGCAGGCTCTCTCCTACGCCGTCCCTTACCAGCAGATCATCGAAGGGGTGATGCTGGGCCAGGCCACGCAGGCTTATGGGCCTGTCCCCGCCGGAATGTGGGGCCACAGCAAAGATTTGTTCCAGTACACCTACGACCTGGACAAGGCCAGGGAACTTCTGGCCGAAGCCGGTTATCCCAATGGCGGTTTTGACTTGGTCCTGACCTATGCCACCGGCGACCTGGATGAGCAACAGGTGTGCGAGTTGTGGAGGGCGGAGGTAGCCAAGTTGGGGATTAACCTGGAGTGTCGAGGCATGGAATGGGAACCCCAGTGGGACCTGGCCAAGTCTGACCCTCTGAAGGCTCAAGACATTCTCGTCTTCTACTGGTGGCCTGACTACATTACTCCCTACACCTATCTTTACAACATGTTCCACTGCGAGGAGGAGATCCTCTTCAACCTGGGCTACTACTGCAACCCTGAGTACGATGAGCTGATTGACAAGGGCAACGAACTGGCCGGCACCGATCGGGCAGAGGCGGAACGGCTCTTCATCGAGGCTCAAAAGATACTGATCGAGGATGCCGCCGCCGTGTTCTTCTACGACCTTCCCAACGACCACGAGCTTCGGTCCGACATCAAGGGCTACATGGACAACCCGGCCTATCCTCACATCATCTTTGTCTACAAGCTGTGGAAGGAGTAGCCCTCACCCACCCCCACCTCCCTCCCTCCCCCCAATTGGGGAGAGGGAGGGGGCGAGGAGAGGCCAGATGAAAAAATGGGAGTACATCGCCAGGCGGCTGGCGCTGGCCGTGCTCGTGCTTCTGAGTGTGTCAATCATCACCTTTGTCATCTCCCGCGTGGTACCCTCCGATCCCGCCGCGCGCTGGGTGGGCCCCCGCCCCACCAAAGAGCAGATCGCCGCCGCCCGCATCAAGTTAGGTCTGGACAAGCCCCTCTATGTTCAGTACTTTCGTTATATGAGCGATCTATTGCACGGCGATTTTGGCATCTCTGTGGAATCGCATCAGCCCATCCTGACCGACCTCAAGACCTATCTGCCGGCAACTCTGGAGCTGGTCACCACAGGCATGCTCATGGCCATCCTGATTGGCATCCCTTTAGGCGTCCTCTCTGGTGCCAAGAAGGGGAGCCCGCTCGACCACATCAGCCGCCTGCTGGCCGTAGCTGGTGTCTCCATGCCGACCTTCTGGATGGGCCTTTTGCTCCAATTCCTTTTCTTCGGCCGTTTGCAACTCCTGCCTTTGGGCGGCCGGGTGGACAAGGAAATCTCTCTGTACAATCCGGTTCAGCCACTCACCGGCTTCTACGTGATAGACGCCCTGGCCAGCAACAATTGGCCGGCCCTGCGCAGCGCTTTGGTCCATCTCATCCTGCCCGCTTTCACCTTGGGGACTTACGCCATCGGCCTGACCATCCGCATGACCCGCTCCACAATGGTCGAAGTCCTGGAGGAGAAATACATTACTGCTGCTCGAGCAGCG
>JBBIJG010000238.1:0-864 GCA_037446095.1 Caldilineae bacterium | reverse complement strand
ACACTATCCTCTTCCGCCTGGCCCTCAAAAATGCCATTGTCCCCACACTGACGGTATTGGCTCTCTCTTTCGTCTACTCGCTGACGGGGGCTATTCTGGTGGAGGTCATCTTCGCCTGGCCCGGTTTGGGCAATTACGTCACCCGGGCTATCCTCAGCCTCGACTTCCCGGTCATAATGGCCGTGACTCTGGTGGTAACTGTTTTCTACGTCTTTATTAATCTATTCTTGGATATCCTTCAGACCTTCCTGGATCCCCGCGTCACGCTGGGCTAATCAGAATCCGCTCTCGCTAGATTTGCAATCCAGCGGGTAGGCGGCGGATTTGTAATCCGCTGCGAGCAGAAATGTAATCCGAGTCTGCTGTCATGAAGATTCGCGTCATTGTTACTGTGACGACTAAAGAGTTCGTGGCCGCCACGGGGCCTCAGTATGCGGCGGCTGCCAGACCGGACGTTGAAATCAGTGTCGTCGGCCTCGATAGAGGTCCGGCCTCCCTGGAGTCTGATTACGAGGATGCCCTGGCGGTGCCGGACATCCTGACCAAGGTGCGCGCCGCAGGGCCGAAGGGATGGACGCCGTCATTATTGATTGCATGGCCGATCCGGGCTTGGCCCCGGCCCGCGAACTGGCCTCCATCCCTGTCGTCGGTCCGGCGCAAGCAGCGATGCACTTGGCCGCTATCCTGGCCCATCGGCTCTCAGTGATAACGGTGCTCGAACGGGACATCCCTCTCATTGACCGCCTGGCCCGGCTATATGGCCTGGAAAGCAAACTGGCCTCGGTCCGACCGGTCAACATCCCTGTCCTGGAGTTGGGCCGAGATCGAGAACGGCTGATGGAGGCGCTGGTGGAACAATCGGCC
>JBBIJG010000237.1:3767-5131 GCA_037446095.1 Caldilineae bacterium | reverse complement strand
TTAGGCGGCCTTGGCCAGTGCCGCTTCCTTCGTCACATAAGGGAAGGTCGAGCCGCCGACGGGCAGCACGATGACATCGGGCCTTTTGTACTTGGCGCTGACCCGGCGGATAGCCTCCTCGACCGATGTAGCGTGTTCCATCTCCATGTCCTGCAATTGTTGCGCCGTCAGGCCATCGGTCACGACCATCAAAGTCTTGGCCTTCAACAAACTTCTCAGCCGAGAGGCCATGGGCCCGCCGGTGGGCGAAGCCTTGCCTTCGGCGATCCAATCAATCACCTGCTCCGGTTCCGGTTTCTCGCTCAGAGTCTCGTACATCATCGGTCCGGCACCGTCAGAACAGGCCGAGAGCAAAATGATGGTCCCACCAGGCTTGGTGACACCATCGGCCAGCAGGATGGCTTTGCCCGACTGGATGAGATTGGTCTCCAGAGGATAGGCTGAGGTGATGGTCACATCGGCCATCTTGGGCACGGTGACGCCGTAGATTTCGAGAAGCGCCTCAATGGCTTCCTTCTGTTCTGCCTCCACTTCACCGGCAAAGATCCGGTAGATTTCCGTCCGGGAGTTCAAAACCGTGTCAATCTTCATGTCCAGGCCAACGATGCGAGCCACCTCCAGCATGTCTTCCCAGAGAGGATTGCCTTCTCGGATGCCTTGCATAGAATTGGGGTCTCTGATCCAGACATGGTTCTTCTTAATTGTCTCCCGGCCGGAGATGCCGGGTAAGATGATCTTGGGGCCGCCGCCATAGCCGGCGAAGTAGTGGGGATTACAAGTGCCAATGCCGATCTTCAGGCCAACTTCGGCCACCAGACGGTTAGCCCAGCAGGGAGTACCCCGGCTGGTGGTGCCCATCAGAACCAGGTTATCCTGGTCATCGGCATCGTGGACGCTGACCTTGACCCTCTTCAGCACCTCCTCACCCAACTTGTCCCTGATCTCATCTTCCGTCGGATGCCGATGAGTGCCCCGCGCGATGATCACCCGGATGTCCTCGTCCGGGATGCCCAGGTCATTCAACTCGTTGAGCAGTGGCAGGGCAATTAACCCGACCCGGGTAGGGCGGTCTTGATCCTCACTGAGAATGGCCACCTTCTTGTTCTTTAGTTTAGGGACGATCTTCGATAGTGGTTCCATGCCGATGGGATTGCTCAGGGCTTGCTTCACTTCGGCTCCGATGTCCTTGACGGCAGGTACTTCCCGGGGCTCGGCCATAGCCAGCAGATTCCAATTGGTTGGAAGGTCAAAGGTCAGCTCTTTACCCTTGAAGTATCCTCTACCTTTCATTACCGCACCTCCTTTACTGCCTGTTGGGCCTGCGCAGCAGGTCGGGGAATGTGGGGGGGGCTGACGGGCCGGGA
>JBBIJG010000237.1:408-3757 GCA_037446095.1 Caldilineae bacterium | reverse complement strand
CCCGTCCGGGGCTCACGCCCCGACTTCGCTGTGCAGGCTCCTGTCACAACCACAGAGACGCGTTCCTGCGCCTGCATTTTTATGATAACACAGAATGAATGGGAAGGCAACTTTGGCACTATGAGGATGCATCTTGGGGGCGGGTCGTTAGCAAGGCCGTCAGCTCCTCGACTCGCCGGTCGTCCGGGTTGATGCGCCTGGCTTCGGCCAGGGCGCTGGCAGCCAGGTCGTAACGCTTCAGGCCGATGTAGGCCACGGCCAGTTCCAGGTGGCAATCTATCCAGTCGGGTAGCCAGGCAACCGCCCGCCGCAGGTGAATGACGGCCATGGCCCACATCTTGCTCCTGAGATAGCGGCGTCCGCAGGCCAGGAAATCCAGGCCTTTCTTGGCGCTGCGGTCAACGCGCAGGACGAGGCGTTTCTCGTCGAAGAAAAAGTCATCCTCTAGTTGGAGGAGCAGCAGGAACATCAACAGGGCCAGGATCACGCCGCCCCCGCTGCAGGCAAAACTCAACCCCTGACCCCGGAGCATACCCACACCGCCTAAGGCCAGGGCCGACATAGCGCTGAGCAGATACAAAAAGAAAACCGGTTTCCAGCGCAGGTACAAGCCGACCAGCACTCCCAAAGCCAGCAAGACGTACAAAGCAGGACCGAGAAAGTACAGGCGGGGCACCGCTTCGAGGACAGCGCTGGCGACCCGGGGTGGAACATCGTTGGGCAATCCGATGTACAGGGGTATCAGGGCCAAGGGGTTCTCAAACCCAGCCTGGTACGCAGCGTAGATGAGCGTCAGGAAAGGCACGGTTGCCGGCCAGACGGTGCTGGCCATCTGGAGCGTCAGCGCAGCCCACAGCCAGGAAGATCGCTCCTCCCGCCGCCGGATTTTGATCCACAGCTCGGCTCCACAGGCTTTGCACTTGCGGTCGTCAGGATGAGTCTGGCCCGCGCAGTAGGGGCACAGGTAAGGGTCATCAAATTCGTCTTGCGGAGGCGGAGCGGGAGGCGGTTCCGGTTCGGGCGGCGGGCGGCGACGGGCGAAATCCTCTTGCAGGATGGCGCCGGCCAAGCTGGCCGGCCTCCTGGCTCGCTCGGCGGCGGGAGGCATCGTTTCGGCAAGGGACGGTGCCTGGGCCTCCTTTTGCTTCCGTATAAAGGCCAATCCCAGGCGAGCCACCTCATTATCGGGGTCGAGGGTCAGCACGTTCTCCAGGCAGATTTCCCGGTCGTCCAGGCTGTCCACCACATCGCTCAGCCACAACCAGGCCAAAGCATTTCCCTCATCCTGCTCTACAGCCCGCATCAGCAGGTCACGGGCGCGCTCCCGCTGACCTGCTTTGGCGGCGGCGATTCCTTCGCGCAGCAAGTCTTCCATTGTAGTTTAGGGCGTCAAAACCAGCAAATCCTCTTTATCGGCCTCGATGCTCGCTTTGTCAAAGTGCATGGGGTGATATTCCGCAGCCTGCCAGGGGGCTATCATGTCGGCATAGTGTCCGTGCAGGGGATGTCCCGACTGGCCTGTGGTGTGGATGAAAAGCGAGTTCTCCCAGTTGCTCAGGTCAATGATCTGCCGGTAGGAGACGCCATGGGTCATGGCAAAAGGTTCGGTCTCGTCGAAAGAGGCGGCGTCCACAGTGTAACCAGAGCCCCGGGCAGGGATCGGCCCCCGATTGAAGAGCATCTCCAGCGGTCTAATGCCTGATTTCCCCAGTGGGTTGTGCACAAAGGTCATGGTGTGCAACTGCCCCCAGGCCCACCGGGAGGGCGTGTCACCGAAACGCTCGCTCAGGTAGGCGATGGCTTCTGTGAACGAGCGCTGCACAATCTGGTCCCGTCCCTCCACTTCTGCGGTGTTTGCGTCGTCAAACCAGGGGCTGTCCGGTTGTTGCAGCAGCCGCTCCAGGGCCATGAGGTGGAACTCTCCCCGGTCGAGATAGTCCTCGAAGAGTTCCCCGCCCAACTCGTCGGCGAAGGTGTTCTCCACCAATTGGAGGTAAAAGACCTCAAAGATAGCTGCTCCGGAGCTGTCAATTTCGTTGCGGAAGTCCCAGGCTCTGAGCTGCTCCATGGCCTGCGCTTCCAGCGTCCCCTGGGGTTCCAGAGCCAGCAAATAGGGTGTCAACTTTTCACCAGGGATGGAGTAGGTGTCGGCTTGAATCTGGCGAAAGTCTTGGACGGACAGCTTGTCTTTGGCTGTCAGCCGTTGGACGATGCGTTGGGCCCGGTAGGGAGCCGACCACTCGTAGGAGATGAAATAGGGATAGTCGTCAGGTACCACCTTGTTGTTGGCCGTGGCGATGAAATGGGTAGGGGGGTTGTAAGCGGAAGGGAGCTCGTCGAAGGGGATGTAGCCCGTCCACTCGTATTCGCCGGTCCAGCCGGGCACGGGCACCAACCCCTGTCCTTTGGCGCGGATGGGGATATGGCCCGGCGTCTGATAGCCGATGTTACCTTCCACATCGGCGTAGACAAAGTTCTGGGCAGGCACCACCCAGTGTCTCAGGGCCGCTCGGAACTCCTCCCAGTTGCGAGCCTGATTCAGCAGGTAGACGCTCTGAAACAGTGGCCCTCCCTCCAGAGCCGTCCAGCGGAAAGCCAGCACCTGGGGCGAATCCTTCAGGTCCTCTACCACATCGTTGATGATGGGACCGTGGCGGGTGAGGCGCACTGCAATGCGCACAGGTTCTTGGCCTTTGACCTGGATCTCTTCCTGTCTCACCTCCATGTCTTCCCACTGCCCCTGGTACTCATACTGGAGGGGATTAGCGGGGTTGATCTTCTCGATGTAGAGGTCCTGCACATCGGGTCCGACGTTGGTCACCCCCCAGGCGATGCGCTGGTTGTGGCCGATGATGATGAGCGGCACACCGGGGAAGGAGGCCCCTACCACATCGAGGCCCCCGCCGTGCAGCCCCATCTCATACCAGATGGAAGGGATGTTCAGGCCCAGATGGGGGTCATTGGCCAGAAGGGGCATTCCTGTCGTGGTTTTGGTGCCATCCACCACCCAGTTGTTGCTGCCTATCCCCGTCCCCCCCCAGTCGAGGAGGGCTTCAACCCTGGCGTACTCTTCCAGGATGCCGGTACCCAGTCCGGCATAGCTTTTGACCTCGGGTGGGATGATGAAGGGGCCTTCGTTGGGATAGGGGGGCAACAGTTCTTGCACCTTCTCCTCGCCCAGCTTGTCCACCAACTCGGCTCGCAGGAGCTCTGTCTCCCAGTTGCCGCTCAGGTCCCAGGCCATCAGCTTGCCCCAGGTCAGGCTGTCGAGAGGGGTCCAGGGGGCCGGTTGGAAACCCAGGATGATGAACTCTAAAGGCAACCTGCCCTGGTGGCTCGCTATGAAGGC
>JBBIJG010000237.1:0-396 GCA_037446095.1 Caldilineae bacterium | reverse complement strand
AGATTCCAGGGCCAGGCGGGTCTCACTGTCGAGGATGGCCCAATCGGCTTCGGCTGCCCGGCGCATACCAATGGTGCGCAAAAAGCGGTCGGTGTCCAGGGTAGCTTCACCCAGGATTGCGGAGAGGGTGCCGTTGCCGATACGTCGGTTAAACTCCATCTGCCAGAGGCGGTCCTGGGCGTGGACGTAGCCCTGAGCGAAGAGGAGGTCTTCCAGGTTGTCGGCGTAGAGGTGGGGGATGCCATACCGATCTCGATAGACCTCCACTTTCGACTTCAGACCTGGGATCCGGGTGTGGCCCTCGGTCTGAGGGAAACTCCGCCGGGCAAACACATAGCCTCCACCGACAAGGAGCAGGAGAACAACCAGAAGTACAACGACGATTGTGGCCAGTAC
>JBBIJG010000236.1:0-5138 GCA_037446095.1 Caldilineae bacterium | reverse complement strand
AAAAGCAGGTGGAATTGGCCCAACTGACCCTGGAACGCGCGCAGGCCCAACGGAGGGAGACGCGTCTGATAGCGCCCTGGGCAGGGACGGTCGTGCGTGTGGAGGCCAGGGAGGGGGAGATGGTATCAGCCTACCGACCGGTAATCGTTATCGCCGACCTGAACTCCCTGCAAATTGTAGCCGAGATAGACGAGATGGACGTGGCCGAGGTTGCCCCTGGCCAGAAGGCGGAGATCCGCCTGGATGCTTATCCGGGGCAAACCCTGTCGGGCACTGTCGTGAGCCTTGCCCCTGCCGCTTCGCCTCAACGGGGTAGCACCGTTTACGAGGCCGTAATTGCGTTTGACCCGGCGGGTCTGGCCCTGCGTTTGGGCATGGGCGCCAATCTGAAGATTATCACTTTGGAGAAAGAAGGGGTGTTGCTGGTACCCAATCGGGCTATTCAGCCCGTCGGGCGCAGAAAGGTGGTGAAAGTTTTAGACGGTAAACGCATTCGGGAGGTCGAAGTGGTAACAGGGCTTTCCAATGAGAGCGAGACGGAGATTGTGGAAGGGTTGGCAGAAGGGCAAAAGATTCTGATGGAGTGAGACGGTTCTTTTCACGTTTTCTTCATGGGAGAGTAGATTTTTCGTATGGGAATCGTAGGGCAGGCGTCTAGCAATAAAGTCAGAAAAATGATATGCTATAGCCAAAGCGGTTCCTGGTAGGGCTTCCTTAGTCGAGCACAGCTGGGAGTTGGTGTAGGGTCGGAAGGAGCCACGCCGCTTAAATAATCTCTTCTTCTCCTCCTTTTTAAATGAGAGCTGGGGTTGGGCGTCCCCAGCTCTCTTGTTTGGGGACCTCAGGGCGGAGCGGGGGACACCCCCGCACCCCCGCTGGGATTGGGGGTAAGCGAAGGCATTGCCTTCGCCTACCCCCAGGTTTCCTGGGGCGCAAACACGATGGCGAGCCTGGGGTTGGGGGGTAGGGGAGAGGTTCTCGCCCAAAAGCCTATGGCGGGTAGTAGTTAACCCGCTTGGCTTTGGTCAATGCTTCCCTGATCTGCTGGACTTTGGTGAAAGAAGCATCTTTGTTGGTCACTATGCTGACCGCTATGGACATTAAAGGCACCAGCTTTTCATTCCCGGGGGACTCCTGGACGCGTTTCTGAGCCCATTCTCGATCTTTGATCGGATAGAAGTAATTGATTGCTCTGGTCAGACGGGTCACCACCTTCTCTTTTAATTCCTCCACCTTAGAGGGCACAGTGATAATGATAAAGCCGGCTCCTCCCGGATGCCCGACAAAATCCTCAAGGGTGCCCGCTTCCTCAACGGTATTGTTCAAAATTAAACCCACAGCTCGCAGGACATCATCTCCTGCCACAAATCCATAAGCTTCGTTAAAGGCGTCCAATTCGTTGACACCAATGCTCAAGATCGCCCACTCGCTTTTCCCCAACAAGAGCTCTAACTGTTCTTCGACCAGTCTACCGCCGGGTAAGCCGGTAATGGGATTGACCAGGCTTTCATACCCGGCCCGGCGTAGGGCGTTGCGTACTCTTAAGCGGAGTTCCTGGACATCGAAGGGCTTGGTGATGTAATCAATGGCCCCCAACCTCAGGCCGGCTATCTTATCCTCTCGCTCCCTCTTCTCGGTTAGGAAGATGAAGGGGATTTGACTGGTGCGCAAGTTATCACGTAGGCGTCTGCAAATCTCATAGCCGTCAATGTCCGGTAGTCTGATATCTTGGATGATCAAATCCGGCAGCGTTTTCTGGCAAATCTCCAGAGCATCGCCGCCCCAGGCGGCGGTGAGCACCTCATAGCCTTGAGCCTCAAAATAGACGCGCAGCATATCCGCCGTGTCCAGATCATCCTCGACAATCAGGATCTTGCTTTTCTTCATTCTCCCACTCCAATCTCCTGCTCCCCGGTGTAGAACAGGTTAGCCTCGCCAGGCTTATTTGTGATGAGGGTCCGTGTGGCTCTAGCCCGTAGGCTCTTTATCTATGATAAAAGTGCAGGTGGGGTCCCCTTTAGCTATACAGAGCGTTTCTTCCACTCTGAAATCCTTTCCTCCGCTCACCCAGCGCAGACCCTCTTGCAGCAGTCCAACGGCCTGAAAGCAAACGGGTCTGTCGGTCTTCCGTCCCCAGCATACTGGGCAACGCTCAATGATATAAGTGAATTTTTCGTCATCCTCTTCGACCCGTGTGATCTGGTCGCTGATCTTGGTAAAGGTTTCGGCCATGGCCCTGACGCCTACTTTTAATTTGGTGCTCAAGGGCAGCACCCTGAAAGCCAGGTCTGCCATGCCGACCATGGAACCGAAATCTCTGATCACATGGGCGAAAGCAGCTCGCCCCATGCGCAGGGCAAGGCCACGAGCTCCCCGCGGACCATACATCTCTTCCAAAGCCTGGTTCAGAGACCCGAAATCGGCGAAATCGAACTCACGCTTTAAATCGTCGGGAGGATAGTTATCAATGAAATGGCTCAGTTTGGCCATATGTAAAATGGCGTTAATACCATTCTTGCCCATCACTTCTTCCAGGGCGATCAGGGAGATACGGCCCCCTTTGTTGGGATAGTAGAACCCGCTTTTGTCTGACACAGTTACTACCTCCTCGTTCTCGAGAGTCTCTAGCCTTTGTCCGGCCTCATACGATTTTGGCCAATTCCTGGGCCGTGCGTTTCATATCCAGGAAGAGCAAGCCCAATTTCGCTTGTTGACGGGCCAAAACAGTCAGGACCGCCTCCTCTCCTACGGACATTAAGAACACATAGCCATTCTCGCCTCGGATGTAAACCTGATCGAGCAAACCCCGTCCTAGCTCTGTAGCGATGCGCTCACCCAGAGAGAGCATGGCTGCCGACATGGCTGAGACTCGATCCTCCTCCACACCAGCGGGCAGTGATGAGGCCATGATCAGACCATCCACACTGACCACAGCCGAGGCTTCAATGTCGGGAGTGCTGACCTGTAAATCCTTCAGGCAGTCTATCATTTGCTCTGTCCTTGACTTCGCCATAGTAGTGTTCCTTTCCTTTGTAGTTTTTGTCAGCTTATTTTGCCCTGTCGCCCCTTATTTTACCTGTTTTTGGCCTGGACGTCAACATCTTATATAATAAAATGACCTGTCAGGGAAAGCTCCCGGTTCATTATAAGTATACCATAAAAACGCCTAACTGTGAACTAAGCAAAGCTGGCGGTTGAAACCGCGCCTGAGTGGACTTGTCACGCCGGCCAAGTGCCTACCCGGTCGGCCAAAGGCCCTCTAGGCGCGGCCCCGGTCGCCTTTGAACCACCGGCCAGAACAGCCGTTTGTGAAGAAAAAAAGGAGAGCCTTATGCTCTCCCCTGGGATCCATCAATTGGGGCCAGCGCTACTGTGGAAGCGCTTCTAAAGCCCTTTCTTCGCTGCTCTCCTTCGCTTTCTCTACCACGTGTAGCCTGACTTCACCAGCCTCTAGATCGGCCCGCACCGTCTCGCCCGCCCGGAATTCATGGGCCAGCAGTCCTTCGGACAGCGGATCTTCGACCAGGCGTTGGATGACTCGCTTGAGGGGTCTGGCTCCAAAATTCGCATCGTAGCCCTCCTGGGCCAGATGTTCCTTGACGGCTTCGCTCACTTCCAACTCAATTCGGTGCTCCTGCAACCGCTCCCGCACTTTATTCAGCTCCAGGTCAACGATCTGTTTGATTTCCTCTTTGGTCAAGGCCTTGAAAACCATCACGCCATCCACGCGGTTGAGGAACTCGGGTCGGAAGGTCCGTTTCAATTCGGCCAGTAGTTTTTCCTTCATTTCTTTGTAGGCTTCTTCCTGGCTCTTGGCTTCATCCCGGCTCACGGGAAAGCCAAGGGAGGTCTGGCGGCTGATCAGTTCGGCCCCGATATTCGATGTCATGATGATGATGGTGTTGCGGAAGTCCACCTTGTGCCCTTTAGCATCCGAGAGGTGACCGTCCTCCATGATCTGGAGGAGGATATTGAAAGCTTCCGGATGGGCCTTTTCTATCTCGTCAAAACAGACCACAGAATAAGGACGGCGACGGATCGCTTCTGTAAGTTGCCCGGCCTCTTCGTAGCCGATGTAGCCTGGGGGGGCACCGATCAGGCGCGAGACGGTGTGACGCTCCATAAACTCGGACATGTCCAGTTGGAGCAGAGCCTCTTCGGTGCCGAACATGAATTCCGCCAGAGCTTTGGCCAGTTCCGTTTTGCCCACACCGGTTGGCCCCAGGAAGATGAAGGAGCCGATGGGCCTCTTGGGGTCTTTCAGTCCGGCCCGAGCGCGCCGCACGGAGCGAGCGATGGCGGTGATCGCCTCATCCTGGCCGACGATGCGTTTGTGGAGGGCTTCTTCCATGTGGAGCAACCGTTCGGTTTCCTCGCCGGCAATGCGCGTCACAGGTATTCCCGTCCACATGGAGACCACTTCGGCCACATCTTCGGCCGTGACCTGGAGGCCATCAGCCATGGAATGCCAGCTCAGACGGAGCTGGTCCAGCCTGGCTTCCAGTTCCTCTTCCTGTTCGCGCAGGCTGAGCGCATCTTCGTAGCGCTGGGCGTTGAAAGCTGCTTCCTTCTCCTTTTGGATGGCTTTAAGGTTGGCAAAGGTTTCCCTCAAATCAAGAGCCTGGGGAGCTTTGTACATGCGTACGCGGGCGGCAGCCTCGTCAATGAGGTCAATAGCCTTGTCAGGCAGGTAACGGTCGCTGATGTAGCGGGCCGACAGGCGGGCCGCCGTCTCAATGGCCTCATCGCTGATCCGCAGGTTGTGATGGGCCTCGTAACGTTCCCGGATGCCACGCAGGATCTCGATGGTTTCTTCGACACTGGGCTCTTCGATGAAAACGGGCTGGAAGCGCCGCTCCAGGGCGGCATCGCTCTCAATGTATTTGCGATACTCATCCAGGGTAGTCGCACCGATGCATTGCAATTCCCCTCGCGACAGGGCTGGCTTCAAGATATTGGCGGCGTCAACGGAAGTGCCTGCGGCACCGGCTCCGACCAGCATGTGCAGTTCGTCAATGAAGAGAATGCTCTGGGTTTCTTTGATTTCTTCGATGACCTTTTTCAATCTTTCTTCGAATTGGCCCCGGTACATGGTGCCGGCTACCAGCGAACCCACGTCCAACTGGATGAGTCGCCGA
>JBBIJG010000235.1:3439-5153 GCA_037446095.1 Caldilineae bacterium | reverse complement strand
AGATAGAGGCAAGGGGACAGGCAGAACGCATCTCTATCGAGGCCAAAGCCAGGATCGAGGCCCAGGTGGAGATGATCGCCAACACCGCCAAGGCTCTTAAGGAGGCTATAGCCCAGTACGGCCCAGAAATTCCCTCCCGTATTGTTATCTTGCGCTTCATTGAAATGATCAAACGCACATCGGCCGAGCTACTTGGGATGGTTTACCTGCCATATGATGTGATGCGTACATTGGAAAAATTAGAGGATAGAATTTAGGGCCGCAATGAGGGGGCAAAAGACAAAGATGAGTGATTGCCTCTATTAAGTGTCCACCCGAAAACCCGTAGGGCGGTTAGGCGAAGGCAGTGCCTTCACCTAACCCGGACAGCCTGGAAAGGCTGTCCCACACCTGTTTTCGGATGGGCACTAAAAGGCCCGAGACGGGGTGAGGAGACACCGGTGGAATCTCCCCAAGTTGTCGTCGTGGGCGCGGCCGGTATGGACATCAAAGGCCGGCCCAGAAAAGCCCTGGTGCCGGGCACTTCCAATCCCGGCGGCATCCGTATCAGCGTGGGCGGCGTAGGCCGCAACATCGCCGAGAACCTGGCCCGCCTGGGCGTGCGGACCACTCTGCTCTCAGCCGTAGGCAATGACGAGTGGGGACAACGCATCCTGGAATGCACCACTGCCGGTGGCGTTGACGTGAGCCAGGTCCTGGTCAACACGGAACACCACTCGGCGGCTTACCTGGCCGTTCTCGACGAGACCGGAGAAAGGTCCATTTCCATAGACGATATGGACATCATGGCCGCAGTGACGCCGCAATATATCTATACCCGCCGTCGCTTAATTAAAGGGGCAGATATGGTGGTCATGGACGCCAACCTCTCCCCTGAAGCCATACGTTCCCTGGTCTCTTTAGCCCACAAATATGCGGTACCCATTTGCGCCGACCCCACCTCAGCCATCCTGGCTCAGCGGCTCCTCCCGCATCTGCCGGACCTCTACATGATCACCCCCGATGCGTCTGAGGCGGAGGTCCTCTGCCAGGTCCGACTGAGCAGCCGCAGTACGGCCATCAACGCCGCCAAGCAATTGGTGGCGCTAGGGGTGAATATCGCCATCATCACCCTGGCAGCGAAGGGCCTCTGTTATGCCACTTCGGAAGTCAGCGGCTACGTCCCTGCCATCCGCACCGAGGTCGTGGACCGCACCGGAGCAGGGGACGCCCTGACGGCCGGGGTGGTCTTTGGTCTCCTCAACAATTTCTCCGTTGACGAAGCTGTGCGCCTGGGCGTCTCCGCTGCCACCCTGACCCTGCAATGCAAAGAGACAGTGTGCCCCGACTTGAGCCTGGAAAGACTGTATGACCAATTGGTGATATGATCGCCTCTGCTAATCCGCCTGGTCAATCTTCAGCCCACAGGTTCAGTTCTTCCAAAGCTGCTGTCGCCATCTCTCTGACCTCTTCGTCCTTATCAGCGGCCAGATTCTCCAGGAATTCAGGCACGCTTTCTCCCCCGATCTTGCCCAGGGACCAGATGGCTTCCAACCGCAGGTCTTTGTCACCCACCAGGGCCAGTTCCTTCAGCCGAGGGACCGCTTCATTTAAGTAAGCCTCCCCTACCGCCCTGACCGCTTCGTACTGCAATTCTTTCACTTCGCTGCCCAGCTCTTTGAGGAGGATATCCACCCACCGTTGATCCCCCTGCCGCCCCATGGCAAAGACAGCA
>JBBIJG010000235.1:0-3423 GCA_037446095.1 Caldilineae bacterium | reverse complement strand
TTTTCACATCGGGGTGGGCATAGGCTGCCTCAATGAGCTCCTGCACCTCCGGCTCGTCGAGGAAACTGAGAGCCTCGATGGCGAAACGCCGCGAATCCAAAGGCTGACTTTCATCTCTGACCAATTTGAAAAGGAAATCCTTGACTTTCAGAAAGTCCTCCTCCGGCAGTTCGTCCTCCCGCATCAAATCTTCCATGGTCCCCCAATCGAAGTCATAGTCGGCCATGCTGCCTTCATAGATGTAGCGACCCAAGGTGACAATGGCCTTGGAACGGACCTCCTGGCTGGGATCGTTCAGGGCTATTTCAAACAGTGGAGAGATCAACTCCGGCACGGGATAGTCCCATAATCCATCAAGGGCCAGAGCACGCACTTCGGCGTCTTCGTCCTGGAGGTAATCGCGCAGCACGGGCCAGTAATCGGTAGAATAGTCTTCTCCCTCGACAATGCGAGTCAGGAACTCGATTTTCTCCTCTTTGGTCAATGGCTTACTCTGCTCCATAAAGATCCTCACCTCATCAGACTTTCTAAATCTATTTTACCACAGATTACGAAAAAGTAAATACCCCAAATCGCTCAGGAAACCCATTTTCTCCCCGCTCCCGATGTCTTTCTACTCAAGGGCGTAACTCCAATTGTTGGAAACTGGAATTTATGTTATAATGACGGCCATGAGAAGAAAGGGCCTCCTGCTGGGCATTCTCCTGGCCGGATTGATTCTGTTCTACCTTTATCTCCCTGAGGCCAGGTATCTCTGCGGCCAGGTCAGCGATGAAATCACCGGCTCCCCTCTGGCCGGAGCCACGGTCACTCTGGGCCGGCGTTCCGTGCTCACCGATGGGGCTGGACACTATTGTCTGAGAGGGCTCAAAGGCACCCTGACGGTCTCGGTGGAAGCCCCCGGCTACCGGCCTCTGGAAGAGACCCTGACTCCTCAAGGACTTCTCAGCGGCCTAGTGCTGCACGTGACCTTGCATCCGAACCGACTCTGGGGCACAGTGACGGACGGGCTCAGTGGAAAGCCGGTGGTCGGAGCCACAGTCCGGGTGGATGACCACTCCACCAGGACCGACGCAGCCGGATGGTACAGCCTGACCAGGGTGAGGGACGAAGCCCCTCTCACCGTCGAAGCCGATGGCTATCTGAAATGGCAGGGTGAGATCCCGGCCAAGGAGCACCTGATCCGAGAGGAGCCTTTCCACATCGTCCTCGTCCCCAACACCGTCCTGGGCACAGTGCGGGCTGAGGACACCGGGGAGGCCGTGGCCGGGGCCACCATCTCCTGGGCGGAACAGACAGTTCAAACCGGCGAAGATGGGGGTTATATCTTGCGCCGGGTGAAGGCCAGCACACTTATCTCTGTGCAAGCCCAGGGTTATTACAAAAAGGAGGTCCTCTTTGCCGGAGAAGAGCGGCTGGACATCACGCTGCGCCCGACTAAAGTCGTCATAGCCGTAAGCGACCTTTTCACCGGCCAGCCTCTGGCCGGCGTGAGCCTGACCGCAGCCGAGCGCTCGGCTCGGACCGATGCGACGGGGCAGGCCACCTTTGTGCATGTGGGCCTGGGAGAGACCTTTCAGGCCCAGGCTCAGGACTATGCTCCAGCGGAAGCCACCTATCAAGGTCAGGACAGGCTGCAAATCGCCCTCCGCCCCAACATCTTGCGGGGGACGGTGCGGGACATCACCAGCGGTCAGCCCGTCACCGGTGCCATGATCTATCTTGGTGAGACCACCACGGCCGCGGGCGGTGATGGCACTTATGAGCTGAGAGACTTGCCTTCTGAACCTACCCTCATCGTCAAGGCCAGTGGCTACCGGAAAGAGAAACTGACCCTAAGTCCGGCTCCGGGGTCAGACCCTCCCCCCTCCCTCGTCCCCTGCTCCCCCCCTCCCTGCCTGGACATTGCCCTGACACCCTTCGAGGCCAAGGGCCTCTATATCCCATTCGGATTGCTGAGCAAGCCCGAAAAAGTAACCGAACTCATAGATCTGGTGGATCGCACAGCACTGAATGCCATCGTGGTGGACGTCAAAAGCGACCGCGGATTCCTGGCCTACCGCAGCCAGGTCCCTCTGGCCATCGAGATGGGAGTAGGAGGAGAGCGCAAAGGTTGGCTCCCTCTGAAAGAGCTGCTCAAGCTCTGCCGGGAGAAGGACATCTATACCATTGCCCGCCTTGTCGTCTTTAAGGATAACCCTCTGGCCCATTTCAAACCCGAGTGGGCGGCTAGGCGAGCCGACGGCACCATCTGGCTGGACCGGGAAGGGTTGGGATGGACCATCCCCTCCATCCAGGAGGTTCAGGATTACAACATCGCTATTGCCAGGGAAGTGGCAGCCCTGGGCTTTGACGAATTGCAGTTCGACTACATCCGCTTCCCTTCCGATGGCGACATCACCGCCATTGTCTACGACGAAAAATATACCCTGGAGACTCGCACGGCTATCATCCGCACTTTCATAGAGCGTCTGACGGCGGAGCTGAAGCCCTTTGGTGTTTTTACTTCAGCCGATGTATTCGGCCTGACGGTGTGGGTAAGCCACTACAGCGATATGGGCATTGGCCAGCGAGTGCAGGATATTGCCCCCTACGTGGACTATCTGTGCCCGATGCTGTATCCGGCCACTTTTGAGCCAGGCAATCTGGGCTACGCCAATCCGCTCCTCCATCCTTATGAGGTAATTTACCGGAGCCAGTTAGAAGCCGCCAAACGGGTCCCGGTCACCACCAAAGTCAGGCCCTGGTTGCAGCACTATTCTCATCCTGACGTAACCTATGGGCTAGAGCAATACCAGGCCCAAAGGCAGGCGGCTGAAGACGCTGGCTCCTGCGGCTGGACCTTCTGGAACGCGGGGGGGAAGTACGATATAGAGTTTTTCGAGGGTGGAGCAGACCGGTGACCGAGATGTCGGACATCCAACCATGCCCCGCCATTGAAATCGCCCCCCCATGGACCGGCAGCCGGGCGTCTATCCTTCGCTCTGCCCAGGACAGACCCGGCGTGGATGCGATCCCGTCTGCAAGGGTGGACAACCGGCCGCAGAGGTGCGGCGCCGTCGCGCCTCCATTCAAGACCCAGTTTAAACTGCCGGCCCGAATACTTTCCATAGCGCGGACAGAATCCGCGCCTACGGCTGGGCGCATTTTCGGACAGCAAATTAAAAAAGCCGAGACTTGGCGGTCTCAGCTTGGACAGGAGGTCGGGGCGCGCGGATTTGAACCGCGGGCCACTTGAACCCCATTCAAGTGCGCTACCTGGCTGCGCTACGCCCCGAAGCAATTTCATTTTACCACATTGTCGCAAGTTTGGCAAATTGCCCGAGCGGCCCCAATCGCTCCTGGCGGCTCCTCGGCATCTCTCCCGAAAATAGCCTACACCCCTATCATCTCCCTGCCCCTTCTTAGAACCTACCCGAAAAC
>JBBIJG010000234.1:4174-5165 GCA_037446095.1 Caldilineae bacterium | reverse complement strand
CCACTCACATCAGTGAGTGGAGCATGTATTCAGACATCGTCCTGCCGGCCAAAACCTACCTGGAGAAGTGGACTGCCGGGAACCCCGCCGGGGGTGCTAATCTCTACAGCGGCGTCACCCTCTTCCAACCGGTGGTGGAACCCCTCTACGACACCAAGAGCGAGGTGGAACTGGCTATCGCCTTGGGAAAGAAACTGGGAGAGTATTACCCCAGCATCAAGGAGTCCTTTGAGGACATTGGCGGAGCCTACGGGGACACGGCCGAAGGCTATACCAAAGCTCGCACTGAGGCTCTGTGGAAAACCCTCCCCGGCGGCTGGGACGAGTTCAGGGAGAAAGGCACTGTGAACGTGGGCCCTCACGAGTTCAAATGGGAGTTCGATACGCCCTCCAAGAAGTTTGAGTTCTACTCCGGGAACCTGAAGGCATTCTTCGAGGAGAAGAAGGTAACCGATGCCTACCTGGAGGCCTATCACATAAAAGCCAGGGGCGACCTGGTCTACCTGCCTCACTATGAGGAGCCCATTTTCATAGGAGATGTGGCCAAGTATCCCCTGGTCCTGATCTCCTACAAAAATCAGCTCAACCAGGAAGGCCGGAGCGCCAACGCCCCCTGGACTCAGGAGATGTACCTGAACCCCCTCTACGGGACGGGCTGGACGAACTTGGCCGAGATCAACCCGGAAACGGCGAAAAAGTACGGGATTGCCGAGGGCGATGCCATCTACGTAGAATCCGAGGTAGGCAAGATAAAGGCAACGGCTAAACTCTCTGAGGGCATCCACCCAGGGGTCGTTGCCATGTGCTACGGGCAGGGTCACTGGGCCTACGGTAGGTGGGCCAAGGACAAAGGAGCCAACCCCAACGAGATAACCGGGGTGATGTACGAGCACATCACCGGCATGTCGGCGTACTTTAACACCCGAGTGAAGATCTACAAGGCCTGAGGAGGTGAAGGAAGATGGCCAGATACGCAATGATCATTGACCTG
>JBBIJG010000234.1:1023-4164 GCA_037446095.1 Caldilineae bacterium | reverse complement strand
ACCGCTGTCTCTCCTGCCAGGCTTGCGTCATCGCGTGCAAGATGGAGAACAACGTGCCGGATTCAACCCCTGAAAGCTTCAACAATAAGAAGATGACCTTCAGGACCAGAGTAGTGCCCCTGGTCAGGGAGGGCAGGTATCCCAATCCCAGGGTGGACATATACCCGGTGCTCTGTAACCAGTGTGACAACCCGCCCTGCGTGGCCGCCTGCCCCACCGGAGCAAGCTACCGGCGGGACGACGGCATCGTCCTGATAGACTGGGAGAAGTGCATCGGCTGCCGGTATTGCATGGCAGTCTGCCCATACGGCCAGAGGAGTTTTATCCAACTCGACGAGCCCCGTGACTACCACAACCCGGATGCCATTCCCCCAGGCAATATCAAAAGCAGGCCGCCAAAGGGTAAGGTGGACAAGTGCACCTTCTGCGCCCATCTGGTGGACAAGGGGCAGCCGCCCGCTTGCGTCAGCGCCTGTCCGGCCGAGGCCAGGATCTTCGGAGACCTGGACGACCCCAAGGGCGTACTAAGGGAACTCTTGGCCAACCGCAATAGTCAGGTCTTGAGACCAGACTTCAACACCAGGCCCCATGTATTCTATCTCCTCAAAGGGTGAGCGGTGACTATGGAGTCAATAGAGAGGCTTATGGCCAGGAGCCAGGCCTACAAGCTTCTTGCCCAGGCCTACTATCCACCGGAAGAGAGCCTCCTAGGGGGTGATTTCCTTGGCCGGTTGAGAAACGCCCTTAATGTCCTCGAGCCAGACCTTTTCACCGGCGAACTGGAGAAGATAGAGACCTATCTGCAAGACCTTAAGGAACCTCTGGAACTGGCCGTGGAATATACCCGACTGTTTCGTGGCCCTGTCAAAGCGGAAGTTTACCCCTACGAGTCCATGTATGTTGATGGTGAGATCATGGGGGCCTCAGCACTGGATGTCTTGAGACGCTATGAAGAGGCGGGCGTCGGCGTATCAGACGACTTCAAGGACCTACCTGATCATGTCTGTGCTGAGTTGGAGTTCATGCATTACCTTACTGCCAGAGAGCTGGAAGCTTGGCAAAGGGAAGACCAGGGCGAGGCCATCCGCTTCCAGCTCCTGGCCCACTCCTTCCTGAAGGACCACCTGGCCAGGTGGGTCTCCGATTTCGCCGATGCCATATTGCGGAACGCCACAACACCTTTCTATTCGGGCCTGGCCAGGATAACGAAAGGCTTCATTATGTATGATGGAGAGGAAACCAGAGCTTCAGCCTTTTCAGTTTGACTGGAAGGAGCTGAGCGGAGCGTTAGGTGATCTGGGCGTGCTCTTGCCCTTGCTGGCAGCGCTCATCACCCTGAATGGCCTGCCTACCACCGGTGTCTTTGTCAGTGTGGGGCTGGCTTATATTCTGGCCGGAGCCTATTATCACCTGCCGGTGCCGGTCCAGCCCCTGAAGGCCATGTCCGCTGTGGCTATCACTCAGGGGCTGTCCGGAGATGTGATTGCTGCCGGGGGATGGTGGATGGCAGCTATCCTTCTGTTGCTGGCCACGACCGGGGCTATCCGGTGGGTCGGGCGCCTCTTCACCCGGCCGGTGGTACGGGGCATCCAGTTGGGCCTGGGTTTGCTGCTCATTCGCAGCGGAGTGATGTTGGCCGGCCGATCTCAGGGCGTCCCCGGCGGTGACGAGGCGGTGATCCACCTTGCCGCCTACCCTATCCCCTTGAACTGGCTTCTGGCGGGCCTGGCTGTGCTGCTTCTGGGCGGGGCTCTGCGTGGACGCCGCCGGCCCGCCGCGCTGATCGTTCTTTCTTTCGGAGCCACCATGGCTCTCACGATGGGCACCGTATCGCCTGGCCTGGGACAGGTGAAGCTGGGACTGAACCTGCCTCGGCTTACCCTGCCTTCAGCCTCTGATTTTCTCCCGGCTCTCTTGCTTCTGGTCATCCCCCAGCTTCCGCTCACCCTGGGGAACGCCGTCTTTGCCACGGTAGATACAGCCCGCCTCTACTTCGGTGATCACGCCCAACGGGTCACCCCCAGGGCTCTGCTGACGACCATGGGCCTTTCCCAGGCAGTTGCAGCCATGATAGGCGGGGTGCCCATCTGTCACGGCTCGAGTGGGCTCACTGCCCACTATAAATTGGGGGCGCGAACCGGGGCGGCCCCTTTGATCATGGGTATCGTCTGTCTGGCCCTCGGATTGTTTGTGGACGGCGGTGCATTGCCCATCCTGACCCTCATTCCCTACCCTGTGCTGGGCGTCTTACTAGCCTTTGTCGGCTTGCAGCACAGCCTGTTGGTATGTCATCTGACCCGCTGGGATGAGATTGTCATCGCGCTGAGCATAGCGGCAGTGAGTTTGGTGACTCACAATCTGGCTATTGGCCTCGGCGTGGGTATCATGCTCCATCAGGGTTGGCATCTGGGCCAGGGCTTCCTGATCTGGCGGGCTACGGTCAGATCCGATCGGAATCCTTTGTAATTAGAAATAATGCCAGTGGAGTGAAGCATGGAGGCTATCAGCGGAATCATCTTGGCTGGAGGAGAAAGCCGACGCATGGGCGTTAACAAGGCCTTACTTACCGTCGGAGGACAATCCCTCATCCAGCGGGTTGCCGATGTGGTAGCCCAGGTGGCTGATGAATTGATCGTTGTGGCTGATCAGCTTGGGCTCTATGCTCACTTGGGAATCCGGGTGATCAGAGATCTTCTTCCTGGCCGGGGGGCTCTGGGTGGGATGTACTCCGGGCTCTGTGCAGCGCGCCATTTCCATTGTTTAGTCGTAGCCTGTGATATGCCTTTCCTGAATCTCGCCCTCTTGCGCTATATGGTAGCCCGTGCACCGGGATGGGACGTCGTCATGCCTCGCCTCCACGGCTGGGTGGAACCTTTACACGCTGTCTATTCCAAGGCGTGCCTGGGCCCCATCGAGAAACTGTTCAGCGAGGGAAATCTGAAGATCATTGACCTCCTCCCCAACGTGCGCATACGCTACCTCGAGGCAGAGGAGATCGAGCTCTTCGACAGGCGACATCTCTCTTTCACCAATGTTAACACCCCTGAGGAGCTGATCCAAGCACAGTGCCTTGTCACCTCCTGTGCTGAGGGAGGGTATCAGGCTCCCGTCCAGAGAGAGGTCGCGAAGCTGCCAGGTTGT
>JBBIJG010000234.1:0-1009 GCA_037446095.1 Caldilineae bacterium | reverse complement strand
GTTGGAGACCGTGGGGTAAGGAGGCGATTGAGAATGGCCCGCATCAGATGGGGGATGGTGGTGGACCTGCGCCGTTGTATCGGCTGCCACGCCTGCGCCGTGGCCTGCAAAAGCGAAAACGCCGTCCTTCTGGGGGTGTACCGCAATTGGGTCAAGGTCATCGAGAAGGGGACGTATCCCAACGTCAGTCGCTCCTTCTTGCCAACGATGTGCAACAACTGTGAGCGGCCCATTTGCGTGCGAAACTGTCCCACGGCGGCCACCTATCTGCGAGAGGACGGCATCGTGATGCAGGACCCTCACCGCTGCATCGGCTGCAAGGGCTGTATGGCCGCCTGTCCCTACGATGTCCGCTACGTTAACCCGCTGAAGGGCATCGTGGAAAAGTGCACCTGGTGTCATCATCGGGTGGACGTGGGGCTGGAGCCAGCCTGCGTCAACACCTGCCCCACCAGAGCCTTGATCTTTGGCGATATCAACGACCCGCAGAGCGAGATCGCCAGAGTGCTGGCCACCAATCCGGTACAGGTCCTGAAACCGGAAAAGGACACCCTTCCCCACGTGTTCTACATCGCCGCCGACACGGTGGCCATGACGACCTACGGATTCGGGGAAGCAGGAGGCGGATAAATGGGCCAGGATGTGACCGTGATCTACAACGTCTTTCACGAACCACCTTTGGGGATCCTGATTGCGGTGTACTTTTACCTCACAGGATTGAGCGCGGGTTCGTTTATCCTCTCTACCCTGGCCTACGGCTTCGGCATGGAGCGGTATAGGCCCTTGGGCAAGGTGGGCGTGGTGCTGGCCGTGATCATGCTCGTTCTGGCACCCATGTGTCTCATCGCTGACCTGGGCCAGCCGCTGCGCTTCTGGCACCTTTTTCCCTACCTCAATGTAACCTCGGTGATCACCTGGGGCACCTTCCTGCTGACTGCCTATCCTCTGAACAGTGCCATCTACGGGTTTTTCATGTTCAGGGGAAACAAGAGGTTGACCAGGATCTTTG
>JBBIJG010000233.1:0-5167 GCA_037446095.1 Caldilineae bacterium | reverse complement strand
GGCCCGAAGATCAAGTCCGACAGCGACCGCGACGCCCTCGTCCGTGACTTGCGCGACGCCCTCTATGCGGCCAAGATCTGCTCCTACGCCCAGGGCTTTGCCCTCATGAAAACAGCCAGCGAGGAATATGGCTACAATCTGAAACTCGGCCAGCTGGCTGCTATCTGGCGGGGCGGCTGTATCATCCGGGCCAGGTTCCTTAATCGTATCCGTGAAGCGTACGAGCGCAACCCCGCGTTATCCAACCTCCTGCTCGACCCCGGCTTCAAAGCGGATGTGGAGAGCGGCCAGGAAGCGTTGCGCTTTGTCATCAAAACGGCGGTGGAGAACGGCATCCCTTGTCTGGCTTTCAGTAGCGCTCTGGCCTACTTCGACGCCTATCGTGCTGCCCGGCTACCTGCCAACCTGATCCAGGCCCAGCGCGACTATTTCGGCGCCCATACCTACCGGCGGGTGGACAAAGAAGGCGTCTTCCACACCCAATGGCAATGACGGCCTTGATAGCCGGGCCTGGGCAACGGGCCAGGGAGTGCTAAGAAACAAGGAAACCGGGTTTCTGATCCCGGCCTACCGGCGCATTAGGGCTAGCTTCCCTCAAACCTCTGTACAGCCAGGGTGGCATTCTGGCCGCCGATGCCAAAAGCGTTGGCGATAGCCGCATCCACGGTGGCCCGGCGAGCGACGTTGGGCACATAGTCCAAGTCACACTCAGGGTCGGGATGGTCCAGGTTAATGGTGGGAGGGATGATCCCCTCCTGGATGGCCTTGACAACGGTGACCACCGAGATGGACCCGGCAGCCCCAAACAGGTGGCCGATCATAGACTTGTTGGCGCTGATAGGCACCCGGTAAGCTGCTTCGCCGAAAGCGGCCTTGATGGCGATGGTCTCCGAGACGTCGTTCAAAGGGGTGCCGGTTCCATGGGCGCAGATGTAGCCGATCTCCGTCGGGGACAGGCCAGCATCGGCCAGGGCCAGACTCATGGCCCGCATCGCGCCATCGCCGTTGGGCTCTGGAGCAACAAGGTGGTAGGCATCCACGGTAAAGCCATAGCCGACGACTTCAGCCTGGATGGGTGCCCCCCGGCGCAGAGCATGCTCCAGAGTCTCCAGGACCACGACCGCCGCCCCTTCGCCTATCACGGTGCCGTCTCGGTCCCTGTCGAAAGGACGGCAGGCCCTTTCCGGTTCATCGTTGCGGGCCGAAAGAGCCCCCAGACGGCCAAAGGCAACGACAGCTAAAGGCGTGATAGCTGCCTCTGTACCCCCGGCGATCATCACATCCACGTCACCGCGTTGCAAGCGCCGGGTGGCCTCACCGATGGCGATCACTCCCGTCGCGCAGGCTGCCACAGGCGCACTGGCCGGCCCCTTGATCCCCAAGAGGACGGCAATGTGACAGGGCGCAATGTTGATAATGACCGAAGGGACGAGGATGGGATTGATGCGCCTGGGCCCCCCTTCGTACAAAGCCAGGCTTTGGGCCTCGATAAGCCCGATGCCTCCCACCGCACTGCCAATCTCCACACCAACCCGCGTCAGATCCTCCCCGGCCAGATCCAGAGAAGCATCCTGTAAGGCTTCATAGGTCGCGGCCAAAGCAAATTGGGTGAAGCGGTCCATCCGCTTGGCCTCGCGTCTATCCACGTAAGCAGCGGGGTCAAAGCCCTCCACGCTGGCGGCAATTCGGATGGGATGCTGAGTGGCATCAAACTGGGTGATGGGTCTGACCCCTGACCGACCAGCCGTGATCCCTCGCCAGAAATCAGCCACATTAAGGCCCACAGGGGTTATGGCCCCCATGCCCGTGATCACCACTCTCCTGCTTTTCGCCTTGGGACCGGCCATGGAATCGCCTCCTAAGGATTTCCTAAAATAACCCCCTCCCCTGGGCCGTCGGAGGTCGCCCAACCAGGGCGGGAGGGGACTTACTCCGGCGTCAACCTGGTCAAACGCTCAGCCGGACCGTGGGGATACCCCTTGTCCATCGTGAGGGTCTGCTACACCACCTCGCAAGGCCATCTGGCCCTGGTTGCCTCATGGCCATAGTTTACCATATATTCCCCTTATTGACAAAACCAGCTATACGTTATAAAATAGAAGTACTGGGATCAATGGCACTGATAGCAGGAGGCCAGGTATGAAGCTAACACCTCGACAACGCGCCGTCTTGGACAAACTGCTGGACTTATACCGGGAGCACCAGGGACCGGTACATTACTCTCTGGTGGCTGAAAAGTTGGGCGTCAATAAATTCTCGGCCTACGACATGCTGAAACTCCTGGAAAAGAAGGGCATGGCCCATTCAGACTATATCCTGGCAGCAGAACATGCCGGACCAGGCCGGTCCATGATTGTCTTTGCCCCAACCAAGCAGGCAACCAACCTTCTGTCTCACCGGGGAAGCGATATCCACATCAATGAAGAATGGCGACAGGTCAAGGAGCGGATATTGCAGAGACTGCGAGAGACCAAAAGCTCTAACTACCGGGATTTGCTGAATGAAATCCTGGCCAGGATTCCCGAACGCAAGTCCCCTCTGATCTACTGCGCCGAGATGGTGACCGCTCTGCTCCTGAACCTGAACCGGGTAAAGGAAAAGGCCAGTGGCACGAATCCTTTCAGGGCGCTGTCATCCTTAGGATCGACGGGAGAGGCCGGGTTGGGGGCTCTGGCTGGCCTCAGCCTGGGCTCTACCCTAACGGAGAAGGCTGATGCATCTCTGAGAGACAAGCTGCTCTCGTATACAAAACGCTACCAGGCTTATCTGCTTAACCTGAGCGAAGAAGCCAAAACCAGCTTATCCGATTTTCTCCAAGAAGCCCTGGGCGTCTTTGAGCCGACTGCGTGACTTCACCCTGACGGGCCAGAGTCAGGCCAGAATCCGTCAGGGGTGTTTTTGGACCTATTATTTGGTTTTTTAGGAATCCCATCAGGGGTGAATCTTCGTGGCTGTCCCTGGGGACATATCATTAATTAAGGGAGGAACAACCATGATCAAAATCGTCACCGACTCGAGCGCCTATCTGCCTGCTGAGCTGATTCAGCAATACGACATCCGGATCGTGCCCCTCAAGGTCCTTTTCGGCGAGAAAGTCTATCGAGAGGGGATAGACCTCGACCACCAGGAATTCTACCGCCTTTTGGCCGAAGCCGAGACCCTGCCCACCACTTCACAACCATCGGCCGGGGAGTTCTTCGACCTTTACTCTGAATTGAGCCAAGAGGGCCACGAGATCATTTCCATCCATATTGGCAGCAAATTAAGTGGCACCATCAGTTCAGCCCAGTCGGCCAAAGAGATGCTGCCTGAGGCCAGTATCACGATTATTGACTCAGCCTCAACAGCCATGGGCCTGGGTCTGATGGTTCTGGCAGCCGCCAGGGCCGCAGCCGAAGGCCAAACGGTCGCCGAGATTGTGTCCACGGTGGAGAAGATGATACCGGCTATGAATGTGGTCTTTGTCGTGGACACCCTGGAATATTTGCAGAAGGGCGGGCGCATCGGCGGGGCAGCCGCCCTGGTGGGCACGCTGCTGAAAGTCAAGCCCATTCTCTGTCTGAAGGAGGGCCGCGTTGAGCCTCTGGACAAGGTGCGAACCAAACGCAAAGCTCTGGCCCGACTCCTGGAAGTCGTCGAGGAGCGAGTAGGACCCGGCACACCCGTGCAGGTGGCCATTCTCCACGCTCAGGTACCTGACGAAGCGAGAGAACTGGAGCAGGAGGTGCGGGCTCGTTTCAATTGCACCGCGTGCTATTTCACCGAGGTCGGGCCTGTGATCGGCACCCATACCGGCCCCGGCGTGGTAGGCCTCGTCGCCTGCCCGGATAGAGCAAGGCTCTGATCACCAACAAAAAAAGCGGCTATAAGCCGCCCCTAATTCGCCGTATCACCAGACAGTTGACGATTCTGGGCTCCTGCATGTCCAACACGCTGACAAAGTGAGGTCCGATACGTAAACCCAGGTAGGCGCTCTCGGCACCGTCAAAGCGCAGGGCCCGGTCTATTTTGATGCCCCACAGTCGGCCCAGGGCGATAATATTTTCAGCGTGTTCCGCCAGCGTCAGGCCGTAGGAGGCAGATAGCACCAGGTACTTGCGGTCCTCCGATACGGCTGCCGTCATCTTGGCCCAGCGGCTGGTGCGGTAATACTCCAGAACTTTGGGCTGGAACCACTCGTCGAAGGGGTTAAAGTTGTACACCCCATCCCAGATGAAAATCGGCCCCCCGCCCCACGAAGTGGTGACTGGCGCGTAATCTTCCCTGGTGCGGATCACCCCGATGTCGTACCGGCCATGGCGCACGAACAGCGCCGCCCGTCCCTGGTGGAAGAAAACCTCTCGGCCATCGGCTTTGTTCGACCCGTCCAGCCCGTGATAGTCGGCGTCGGTGATAACCAGGACATCGGGAGTCAGGCAGCAGGAGGGGGTAAACAATGTGCCTCGCTCACCGCGCTGCGGAAGGACGTTTTGCAGGACAACCCCCGGCTCCTGTAAATCCACGACGACATGGTGCACACTGTTGTAGACAAAGTAGACGATACCCGGCGCGATCTGATAGGCCCGCTGTTACCAGGCCGCTTCCCACAATTGTTGCATCGTCGCCCTGTCCACCCCGGTCAGGCTGAGGAATTGGGGGCTCCTCACCGGCTCGTCTCCGTGACAGGTCTGACAGTCTCGCCGGGCAGGGGGCGTTCGAGGGATGGAGGGCCTGGGGTCAACCCTGGCCCTGGGAATGGGATCGGCCGGACCGTAGCCACAGCCCAGGATCGTGCAACTGGCCAGGTCAAGGGTGGGCGTGGGAGTAGGCGTCGGAGATGGTGATGGAGTAGCGGTCGGTGTGTGGGTTGGGGTAGGTGTCCACGTTGCCGTCGCCGTCGCCCATGCGACGGCCATGCCCTGAGGGGTGGGGGAAGGCGATGGTATCTCCGGGAGCTGAGGGCTTCTCGGCAAGCCCAAGATAGCCAGAGCCAGGACCACCAGGACAGCTCCTGTTACTAAACCTGCTTTCGACCCAACTCGCCGAAGAATGGCTCTACTCATACAGCACGAGAAACCCAATCGCGTCAAATGGAACGGTCAGCGGTAACGCTGACCGTTTTTCATGCCAGGCTTGAAAAAGCACCGAAACGTATTACATTAAATCTTCAATGTCCGCAGGTGGCGCA
>JBBIJG010000232.1:2944-5171 GCA_037446095.1 Caldilineae bacterium | reverse complement strand
TCGCCTGAAAGTGGAAAAAACTTTTGGCGAGCTACTTAGTGTCACTTGCACATTCTGCAAGCGCGTGGTACTTATAGAAACTCGTCCGCTTAAAGCCTCGCCGCCTCCGGTCGCCCACTCAGCGCGTTGACAGCGGGCGATCTAAAGCAATGATTACCGAGGATTGTACGCAAGGTCATCCGCGAAGAGATCCGGGCAGATCAACACACCGAGTGGCTGGAAAGAGGTAGCTAGTGCAAAGGGGCCATGCCGACGTCAGGCCAGTTTCTCATACAGGCGCAATATCTTGATAGACTCGGCCACGTAGCGATGGACCTCGTCCCGCCAGCCTTCGCCTTTGACGGGGGTGAAGGGGTCAGGGCCCGAGGCCGTACATTCGACGATAATGGAGCCAGCATAGCCGATGTGTTTCAAGGTGCGCATCAGGCCCAGGAAATCGGTGTGGCCCCGCCCCACAGCCTGGCGATTCGAGTCGGCGGCGTGAAAGAGGACCAGGTGATCCCCGGCCGTCAGGATGGCGCTGCGCAGGTCGGCCTCCTCGATGTTCATGTGATAGGCGTCGAGGAGGAGGCCCACATGGCTGCAACCGACCTCTTCCACGAAACGGACCGCTTCCCAGGCCGTGTTCAGCAGGTGAGCCTCGTAGCGGTTGAGGACTTCCATCGCCACCTGCAAGCCCAGTTCCTCCGCCCGCTGGCCGATGCGCCGCACAGCCTCCACGTAGACCGCCCACTCCTCTTCGTAGGTGCTGATAGCCCGGATGCGGCCTACCGCGCCATGGCAGCAGACAATGGGCCTCCCCAGTTCAGCGGCAAAATCCAGCAGCCGCAGGTAATAGTCCACGGCCTCGCCTCGCACTTTCGGGTCAGGATGGGCCGGGTCCACATTCTCCGGGGTGATGGACAGCACCGTTAAACCGTGATCGCCCATCACCACTCTGACCTCTGAAGCCTTGTACTTTAAGTCTCCGACCAGCTCTACCCCATCGTAGCCCAGAGACGCCAGCCAGGCTGCTGTCTCACTCAAGGACTCACCGCCGAAAATCCAATTGCAAACGCCGTATTTCATCCTTCCTGCCTCCTTGCGCCATGGGGCCTCTTCCCCCGGTCAGCTTGTCTGATTCACCAAGCCTACGGGGTGGCCGCTTTTGAGGGACTCAGTAGCGGCTAAAGCGATCGCCAACGCCACCCGGTCATCCCGGCCATGGGGGGAAGGGAACCGCCCTGCTCTGATACATTCTACGAAGTACCGGATCTCGTTCAGATAGGCTTCTTTGAAGCGCTCAGGGAACCAGGGAAAGACGTCATAGCTGACCCCGGCCGGGCTCATCACTGCCAAGGGAGTCTGCTGCAAGCCGCCGATCAACAGACCTCCTTGCGATCCCAACACCTCGGTGCGGACATCGTAGCCGTAAGCGGCGTTGCGGCTGAGCTCCACGTTGCCCAACGTGCCATCGGCGAAGACGATGTTGACCAAGCCGTTGTCAATGCCCCCTTCCTCGGCCAGCCGATGGTAGACCAGCGCCCCTCCGATGGCCTGGACCTGCCGTATCTCCTGGCCCATCAACCAGCGGGCCAAGTCAAAGTCGTGGACCCCCAGGTCAATGAAGAGGTTGCCCCTCAACGGAGCCTCGGCCTCCTCCCCTGTGGGCAATTGGGGATCACGGCTGACGGCTTTGAAGATGAGGGGGCGACCAATCAAGCCTTCCTCTATCCGGCGTTTGGCCTGGACATAAGGGGGATCGAAACGTCGCATCAAGCCCGTTTGCAGAGGAACCCCTGCTTCGGCTACCGCATCCAGGGCCGCATCCGCATCTTCCAGGCTGAGGGCCAGTGGCTTCTCGCAGAAGATGGCCAGGCCCGCTGCGGCGGCGGCTTCAATGTGCTCTCGATGTTCGTGGGTATGACTGGCAATGACCACGGCTCTCAATTCCCGGTCAGCCAGGAGGTCCTCATAGCGGGTGTAGGCGCGAGCGCCGTAGCGGGCAGCGATCTCCTGGGCCATCGTCGGACGGTGGCTGGCGACAGCCACCAGGCGTGCTTCCGGCAAACTCGCCAGGTGGTGGGCGTGCACCTGCCCCATGCGACCCAGGCCCAGCACGCCGACAGGAAGGGGTTGGGCCATAGATTTACCCTCCATTTGTAATCCAGCCGCCAGACCGCCGGATTGCCTGTGGCGCAACAGTGCCGCAAATCCGGCGGGAGCGGAAAGAAAAGGCAAACGAGGC
>JBBIJG010000232.1:0-2913 GCA_037446095.1 Caldilineae bacterium | reverse complement strand
GCACTCGCTGACCCGCCTCGCTGCTTGGAGCTCAAGGAGCCCGCGAGCAAGGAGCTACTTGTAGGCCTCTGCGTTCGCTTTGGTGACCAGGGTGGTGCCGGTGTCAATGCGCGCAGGAACCGAGAGCTTACGGATGGCGTTCAGGCCGTAAACCAGGCCATAGCGCCCCATGTTGTAAGGGCTCTGGGCGATGCTGGCCGACAGTTCACCGGCCAGGATAGAGGCCGCTGCATCCGGGTTGGCATCGAAACCGCAGACCTTGACACCGGCCAGCTTGCCGGCCGCTTTGAGGGCCTCGACGGCACCCAGGGCCATGTTATCGTTGGCAGCGAAGACACCCTGCACGTCAGGATTGGAGGTAATGATGTCCTCCATCACCGAACGGCCACCTTCGACAGTGTGCTGGCCGTTCAGCTCAGCCACGATCGTTGCGTTGCAGGCCGCCAGGGCTTCCTTGGCGCCGTTGACGCGGTCGGCGATGCTCTGGGCAGTCATGTGGCCGGTGATGATAGCCACCTTGGCCCCTTTGCCCAGCTCGGAGCAGAGGTACTGGCCGGCCAGTTTGCCACCCGCCTTGTTGTCGGTGCCGATGAAAGTCAGCTTGTCGGGCCAGGTGGTGTCACTGTCAATGATCAGCACCGGAACACCAGCCGCCTTAGCCTTGTCAAAGGCCGGGTTGAGAGCCGAGGCATCGGTTGGAGCGACCACCAGAGCCTTGTTGCCCTTGGTGATGGCGTCCTCGACCTTGGCCATCTGGACATCCACATCGGCCTCTGAGGTGGGGGCGTCAAGGGTCAGCTCGATCACCTGCCACTTGGCCGCCGTCTCTTCAGCGCCCTTCCACACCGCTGCCCAGAAGGGGTTGTTGGCGGCGATGTCCTTGGTGACGACCGCGACCTTGTACTTGGTCTCCAGCAAGGTCTTGGCTTCGTCTTTGCTGGGGACATAGAGCTTCCACCCGGGCTCGATGAGGTCCACGTCGGTGATAAAAGCGTAGCTGGGGTCTTTGTCGTGCTTCTCATTGGTGGCCAGGGCGATAGCCGGATAGGCCAGCGGGTCCTCCAGGTACTTCTCTGCAATCTTGGACAGCCAGTCACCTTTGGCGATGATGTAGACCTGGCCCTGCGCTGGCGGGGCGGCGAAGGCCACCGGTGCAAAGACAGCCACCATGGCCACGATAGTGGTTAGAACAAGCAACTTTTTCATTGTTTCCTCCTTAAAGGATTCTGTGATATTTTGGATTAAAGGTTTGGCGCTCTTGTTCCTCGATAAACATCCCCCCTTTCTCCTGGCTAATAGCTAATAGCCATTAGCTATTAGCTATCGAGCCCAGCGGGCTATAGCCATAGGCTAACGTGCACAGCGGAAACCGAGGTCGTCGTTGGCGGCGGTCTCACTGTTGGCATTACGCACGGTGGTGCGTACCCACTCGGCCGTTTCAAACCAACCGCCGCCGCGCAGCACCCGGTATTTCTGACCGAAGTAATCCGAACGGAAGGTACTGCCGGGATAAGGCTCATACCAGTCGGCTGTCCATTCCCAAACGTTGCCCGCCATGTCCATGCAACCGTAGGGGCTGACGCCGGCAGGGAAACTGCCTACGGGCGTGGTGCCGCGGACACCGCTGTCCTTGCCGTTGAGCTTTTGGGGGTCATAATCGCTGCCCCACGGATAGAGGCGTCCATCGGTGCCTCGCGCCGCTTTCTCCCACTCGGCCTCAGTAGGCAGCCGCTTGCCCAACCACCGGCAGAAAGCCTGGGCGTCGTTCCAACTGACATAGACCACCGGGTGATCGTCCTTACCGCTGGCGGCATCTCGCCAAATCCTGGAGAGCCCTTGCTTCTCGGCGTCCGTCTGATAGCCCGTGGCCTCCACAAACCTGGCGAAATCGGCATTGGTCACCTCAAACTGGTCTATCTCGAAGGCTGGCAAATCCACCTCGTGTGGAGGTTGCTCATCCGGCTCACCGGTGTCGGAGCCCATGATGAAAGGTCCCGCCGAGACGGTGACCATCTGCTCCAGGATCTCCGGTTTTTGGGCAGGCGTTGCCTCCGCCTCTGAGACAGGAGTCGGCGTAGGGGTAGGAGGACGCGGGGTGGCTGTAGGCTGCTCTCCCGGCCAACCGAAGATAAGAGGGGTAGGGGTTGGCCCGGCCGTGACGGCCGGTGTCGCCGTCACGAACTCGCCACCAAGGACCTCAACGTCGCAAGCGGTGACTCCCAGCAAGAGGCCGATGAGAATGAACCCTAGTCCATATTTCATCAATCCGTGACTCCTTGTGAGACCCATGCGTCGGGCGGCGCCTATTCCCGTCGGGCGGTGCGGAGACGGAGCACATCCACAAAAGCTGCCGTGATGATGATGGCCCCGATAGCCACTTCCTGCCAGAAGACGGACACGTTCAGCAGGTTGAGGCCGTTGCGGATAAAAGCCAGGATCAGGACGCCGATGAAGGTGCCCGCCACGGTGCCTCGCCCGCCGAAGAAACTGGCCCCTCCGATAATGACCGCCGCGATAGCGTCCAGTTCATCGCCACCCCGGGCAGCCTTTGGGGTGCCCGAGTTAATGCGACCGGCGTACATGATGCCGGCGGCTCCGGCCAACAGGCCCGACAGCATGTAGACCCTGTTCAGAATGCGTTTCACATCAACCCCGGCGTAGAGGGCGGCCTGGGGATTGCCTCCCACGGCGTAGATATGGCGTCCGGTTTGGGTCTGGCTCAGAAAAACCCAGAAGACAAAGTAGAAAATCAGGATGACCACAAAGGAGATCGGGATTTTGAACCACTCTCCGTTGGAGAGCTGGAAAAGGCGGATGTTGCCGGCTCCGAACACCCGGATGGCCTTGGGCAGGCCGGTGATAGGTGACCCATGGCAGATGAGGGCCGAAATGCCTCGGGCAATGTTCAGCATG
>JBBIJG010000231.1:0-5171 GCA_037446095.1 Caldilineae bacterium | reverse complement strand
GTCTTTTGTTCTGGGCTGCCTCCCGCCAGGGGGCCAGGCCCTGCACCAGCCACGGGTGCAGGGCGGTAGGCTTGCGGTCCAGTTCCAGCGGGCCCAGCATCTGGTCGTACAGGCGGGTCAGGTCATCCAAGAGATGCCGCATCCGACGCACCTCTGCTTCCATCCCTTCAAGCAATTCCTGCCGTACGGCCGGGTCTTCCTCTGCGCCACCAGCAAGGGCCTGGATCGCCGAAAGCAACGCCCCCAAGGGGCGGCCCAGTTCATGCACCAGGTTGGCCAGCAGCCGTTGACGGGCTTTTTCCATGTTCTGTATCTGCTCTGTCAGGGCATTGAAGGCCCGTAGCAACAGCCGAATCTCCTTTGGCCCCTGTTCGGGCAGCTTTGCCAATGGCTGTCCATCAGCCATGTGGGAGATGGCCCGTGTGGCCCGCCGCAGCGGGCGCTCCAGGTCAATGGCCAGGAACCAGCCTATGCCGATACCTATGACCAGCCCACCTGCCAACACCCACTGGATGAAAGCGCGTGTGCGAGGGAAGCGCTCATAGACGCTGGAGAGGGGGTCGGTCAGACGGATCACCCCGACGACCCGCTCATTGATGAGAACTGGCACCAATATTTCAGCCGTCCCAGCCTCCGGTTCCTCGCCATAACCCACACGCACCACCCGTTTGCTAAACAACGCTTCGCGGAAGCCAGGGATGCTCAATTGCTGGCCCAACAAAGCCTGGTCTTCGGCCTCAGTGGAAGCTAACAACACGCCTTTGGCATCCAACAACATCACCTCGGCAGGGAGATAGGCTCTGATTCGGGTGACAAAGGCCTGGGACTGGAGCGGGTCATACCAGATTTGGGGGTAGTCGGTGGCGACAGCCGCGACCAGCATGGCCTGCCGTTCCAGTTCGTTGGAGAGCCCTCTCAGGAGCACCTGCGTTTCCAACAAATAGGCCAAAGCCACACCTACCAGTGGGATCACAACCAGCAAAGGCAGAATATGGCTCAGGATTAAACGAGTGCGTAGCGAACGCATCAAATGCCCCTCGGTGAGACGTGAAGCGTGAAACGTTATGTCTCACGCACTAACTTGTACCCCACTCCCCGCACGGTGAGGATACGCCGGGGATGCCTGGGGTTCTCCTCCAGCTTTTCGCGCAGCCAGCGGATGTGGACATAGACCACCTGTGGTTCGCCGACGTACTCTGCGCCC
The DNA here is from genome assembly GCA_037446095.1 of Caldilineae bacterium. Taxonomy (GTDB): domain Bacteria; phylum Chloroflexota; class Anaerolineae; order E26-bin7; family E26-bin7; genus E26-bin7. The sequence goes on along the minus strand of JBBIJG010000231.1, from coordinate 3,967 downwards.
CAGACGCGGGCCAACAGGTCATCTACCGAGATGACGTGCCCGGCTTCCAGGGCCAGCGCGTGGAGCACATCAAACTCGCGAGGGGTCAGCTCTACAGCCCGCCCGCTCACGGTCACGGTGTGCGCCACGGGGTCAATCACCAGGTCACCCACCCTCAGTGGGGCAGGTTCCCGCGCCGGGGATGGCATTGGGGTGGCCCGTCGCAGCACGGCTTTGATGCGGGCCAGCAACACGTCTATGTCGAAAGGCTTGGTGACATAGTCGTCGGCGCCCAGCTCCAGCCCAAGCACCTGGTCCAGCTCGCGGCGGCGTGCGGTGAGGAAGATCACTGGTACGTCTATTTGTTGCCGCAGGTGGCGGAGGGCATCCAGCCCATCCATCCCCGGCAGGCCGATATCCAGCAGCACCAGGTCTGGTGGATCGAGGCGGACCTGGGCCAATGCATCCTCCGCCGTAGCTGCTGTGCTCACGTGGTAGCCGGCCTTTTCCAAATTGAAGGCCAGGCTGCGGCGCAACAGGGCGTCATCGTCAACGATAAGGATGTGTCTGCTCATACACTCTGGCTGTCGAGGTAGGCCAATCCCAGCGGGGGAGAATGATGTTCAGAACAACTTTCACGCTAGATGAACGGCAACACAGCCTGAACCTATTCTAGCATAGCTCCTGTTAGCAGTCAACTGCCAGCGATGAATCAAAAAGCCCCCTCCATTCAAGCAAAGCGGGCTCCGATCAACCCTGGCGAGGGTTCCAACAAACCTTCGCCAGGGTTCTACACTATTCTGCATGCGCCAGGTCCATGAAGGTGGTTACCTTGCTGGCGGGCTTGCCCCGCCAGGTCTCTTTCTCCTCCAGCGTCGGGAAACGGGTCAGCACGGTGGCCGCGTCGTGCAGGAGCACCTGGTCGCCGAGACTCAACTCATCCATGGCCTTGCAGGGTGGCACTTTCTCCGGCAACGCAAAGATGCCAATCTGCTCGCCTAGCCGGTTGTAGCGCTTGTCCACATAGGCCAATCCCAAAAGGTAGCCCTGGCTGTCAATAGCGCAAGAAGTCACCACACCGATGTATTTGCCCCGCTTGTTGACCACCGGGTCGCCCGTCTTGGGTACCCGTACCCCCTTCTCGTTCATGCGGAAGCGGATCACCTCCCGGCCGGTGTTGTAGCCTTTTTCCATCAAAGCCCGGCGGCCGATAAAGAAGGGCTTGTGCAGCTTGACGTAGCCGCTGAAGCCGGCCTCGATGGGATTGATGCCAAAGGGCCCAGCCAGCTCATGGCCGTACAAGGGAAGCCCGGCCTCGGTGCGGGTCGAATCGCGACAGGCCAGCCCGGTCGGCTGGAGGCCGAAGGGTTGTCCCTTCTCCAGCAACAGGTTCCAGAGGGCAACGGCCCGGTCAGGATGGACAAATAGCTCATACCCCACTTCTTCGCCGCAATAGCCGGTGCGGGCAATCACTAAGTCAAATCCGGCCAATTCGGCTTCGATGAGATCGGTGCGGCGAATGCGGGCCAGGGCATCTTTCATCTTCTGGTTGTCGGTCAGGCTCTGCAGGATGGCCAGCGACCGGGGTCCTTGCAGCGCCAGGTCAATACGCTGTCTTTCGCCGGAAGAAGGGTCTTTGAGGTTCCGCAGGGTAGCCTGGTGGAGGATTTGCTTGTCAGGGTGTTCGCGGTCAATGAGCACCCGTCCCTCATTGACGGCGTTCAGCCAGTCCCAGTCCTTGTCCTCGTTGGCGGCGTTGACTACCATCAGGTAGAGGTCTTTCCGGCGGCGGTAGATCATGATGTCATCAATGACATTGGCCTCGGGGTCCAGCAGGTAACCGTAGAGGGACTGGCCGTCGTCGAGCCAACGGACGTAGTTGGAACAAACCATATCCAGGAAGTCGGCCGCGTGCTCACCGGCGATCTCGAAAACGCCCATGTGAGCCACGTCGAAGAGGCCGGCCGCCTGTCGCACTGCCCGGTGCTCGTCGCTGACGCTGCTGTACCAGACCGGCATCTCCCAGCCAGCGAAGGGGACGATCTTCCGGGTCAGCTTTTTGTGCTCCTCGTAGAGTGGGGTGCGCTTGAGGGGCGCATTCGGGGGCTCTTCCCAATGCCAATCCACTTTTTCCACTTTGGGCCGCACGCTTTCCAGATTCTTCTGGCCGACAAAGTAGGGCTTGGCCAGGCTGAAGAGTTCCTGATGTCCGGCCTTGAAGAGTGTGAGGCCGTCGGGCATCGGCTCCCCTGGCTTGAAAAGCGGCTTAACGTCCTTGAGACTGTCGCGGAACTTGAGCCCTTCCACCTTGAGTGACTCATCCACTTCGGCGTCCATCAGGAGGTCCTCTACCACGACTGGTCCCTGCACCTTACGATAGAGGTCGTCCTCGTCAAAGATGATGTAGCCGTCGGACAGGTTGCGGAACCAGGTTTTGACCAGCTCGGTCTGGGTGGGACTGGTGATCATGATGTAGCGGTCCCGGCCCCATAGGTCGGGTTCCAGTCGGAGGACGTGGACGTCATCTATGAGCCGGCCGTTCTTGTCCAGCAACAGGGTACGCCTGCTCTGGCCGGGCTGGAGGTCGGCGATGTCGCTGGTGCCCACCTCTTGCAGGAAGGGCAGCGCCCGCCAGCCGCTGATGGCCAACACCCCCGGCTCGTTCCGGGGTTCCTGGCAGGGGAAGCAATAGTGAGGGTAGCCGCGGCTGCAGGAAGCGGTCTCGGCTTCAGTCCTGGCCGCCAGGGCTGCCACCTCGCATTTGACCTCTTCCAGGATGTCCATGTCAATCTTACCCCGGGGCAGTTCGCCGGCCAGGCCCATGTAGCTGTAAGGCTGGATGTTTTTCAGGACGCGGGCGATCAGCTCGGCCAGCTTCTCCATCTCGGCCTTGCCCATCCCCCGCTGGCTGAGCCAGGGTGTACCCAGGCGGATGCCCATGCCCAGAGCCGTCATCTCGTCGCCGGGGATGGTGTTTTTGTTGGCTACCAGCCCGCACAGGTCCAGGATGCGGACGGCCGGTTCACCTCGCAACGGTAAGCCGTTCTTTGTTTTGATCCCGTTCAGGTCAATCATCACCAGATGTGTGTTAGTGCCACCGTAGGCCAGCTTGATCCCCTGCTTTTGCAGGGCCTCGGCCAGGTATCGGGCGTTGTCCACAATCCGCCTCTGGAGCTCCTTAAAGCAGTCAGTCTGGGCGATTTTGAATGCTACAGCTATCGCGGCGAATTTGTTGACATGGGGACCGCCCTGCTCGCCGGGGAAGACGGCCGCATCTATGCGGGCGGCCTTGTCCTCGTCGGTGGTCATGATCACCGCTCCGCGAGGGCCGCAGATGGTCTTGTGAGTGGTGAAGGTGGTGACGTCGGCGATGCCCACTGGGTTGGGGTAGACTCCGGCAATGGCCAGACCGGCGGTGTGAGCGATGTCGGCCATGAGCAGAGCCCCGCAGGCATCGGCAATCTCCCGAAACTTGTTCCAGTCGGGGGCCCAGGGATAAGAGGTGTAGCCGGCGACGATCATTTTGGGCTTGTGCTCCAGAGCCAACTCCATGATCTGATCATAGTCCAGCCGTCCGGTCGCTTTGCTGACGCCGTAGGATACGACGTGGTATCTCTGACCGGAGATGTTGAACTCGCTGCCATGGGTCAGGTGGCCACCCTGGTAGAGGTTCATACCCATCAGGGTATCACCGACATTCAGGAAGGCATTGTAAACGGCCAGATTAGCCGCCGCGCCGGAGAGGGGCTGGACGTTGACAAAGATTTGGTCGGCGCTGACCCGCTCGTTGGCGAACAACTGGGCGCAGCGGCGTTGGGCCAGGGTTTCCACAAAGTGCACGTATTCCACACCTTTGTAGAAGCGTCGGTCGGCGTAGCGCCGGTAATAAGCCAACTGGTGGCTGAAATCCAGCAGCAGCTTTTCCTCGTCCCGGGTCATCCGCAGGGGTGGGTAGCCTTCGGCGTAGACATTGTTAAAGACCGAACCC
>JBBIJG010000230.1:0-5172 GCA_037446095.1 Caldilineae bacterium | reverse complement strand
CATCTTCTGAAACCCTTCCGGCTTCAGGTCCTCAGGCATCTCGTCCAGCGCCTGCTGCACCCTCTCCTCCAGTTCCGCCCGCGAGGGCTTGCGCCGTCCTCTCTTCTTCAGCATTTCCACCAGGTAGGTGGACAGGGTCTTGGAGAGGGCCTGGACCTGTTGGCGCGTCAGCTTTTCGCCACGCTCGAACCAGATCACAGCCGCATGGCCCATGGCCACCGTCACGGAGGCAGCCACCGCTGCGGCCAGGAGCCACCCCGGCAAACCCACCAATTTGCTCAGTTCGTAGAACAGGGTACGCCCCAGGAAGCCCAGGCCAAAAGTAGCCACCAGTTCCCGGGCCCGCGCCGGAGTGATACGGTAGTTGTAGATGCGGGCGATGGTCAGCACCATGGTGATTTGCAGAATGCTGAGGGGGATAAAGTCAACAAAGGGGAGAGGGGTCAGCCCAATCAAAGCGGCTGTGGTCCCAAACCCGACGATGCGCTGCCAGGCCAGGCGACGGCGGTGCTGAGGCAGCACCTGCCCGATGTGGATCAGCAGCCTGGGCTCGGCCTTGATGATGGCCATGACCACCTCAGACAGCCCCTTGCCCCTGGTCGCCACCGTTGGGATGATCTGCTCGCGTTTCAGGTGGAGGGTGGCGGCGACGGTGTGCAGGACCTTCTCCGCCTCTTTGCCTACCAGGTCCATTTTGTTGACCACCACCACATAAGGTTTGCCTAGGGCGATGAATTCCTGAAACATAGACAGCTCATCGTGTTTCACACCCTGAGGAGCTTCAAACATGATCACCAGGAGATCGGCTTGCTCGGCGGCTTCTAAGGCCCTCTGCCGCTCTTGCTCACCCACATTACCTACTGCGTCAGCGCCTGGAGTGTCAACAAGGGTAAAGCCCCACCCCTCGCCGGGCTGGTTGGCCCGCGTCGTGCCGGGGATATGGCTCACCTCGGCCCTGGGCTGATCGGGACGGAGCAGTTGGTTGTAGAGGGTGGACTTGCCCACGTTGGCCGGCCCGACGATGACCACGTTGTGCCTGGGCCTCAGCAGAGGATCCACCTCCCGCGTCATCTCTTCCAGGAGCCACCTGAGGGTCCGCAGCCCGACCCCTTCCAGGAGCTTGAGCAGCAGCGCGGCTTCATTTCTCTGCTCCTCGTTCAGCGCGCTCCAGATCCGATGGAGGGCGCTTTGAACGGGTTCCGGGAATTCGTCAAAATCGGTCACAGTCTACCTTTCACCGTGGCCCGCGCAGGGCTTTCGCCAACGACTCCCAGACCTTTCTGAACCAGGCTCCAAGAGCCTGCCACCAACGGCAGGGCTTGACCGCCTCGGCGGGGCACTCGATGACCAACTTGCCGCTGTAGTCCAGCACCCGCCCGTGGGGCCGGCCAAACTCGTCGTAGTCAATGCGGACGTAGGTCAGATAGTGCTCATCCATGTACTTTTCTGGGGTGGCGTAGAATTTCTTCCACTCCTCCAGGCCAGCCCGGGCAAAGTCCCGCCACCAGGTCCACGTCCCGGTGTTGAGGTAGAGGCCGCCGTTCTCCAGGCGTTCACACAATGGCTCGTGGGTGTGGCCAAAGACCACAACCCGGGCTCCTGTCTCTCTGGCCCTGGTTTCCGCTGCCTGATACAGGGCCGAATTCACCTGAGCAACGATGCTTTTGCCCAGGTCGAAGGCCGAGAGCTCGTCAACAGCGAAGGCCCTGGCCACCTCAGGAGGTGCATCAGCCGCTCCCAAGAGGCGGGCCAGGCGGGTGTTGAACTCCCGGCGAAAGGTCTCGTCCTCAGCGTAACGTTGGCCCAGAGCCTGGCGTTGGGTCTCGTCCTCCAGTTCTCGCAACAACTGCTCTGCCTGGGCCGGCAGGTCCTCTGCACCCGCCGCCAGGCTGCCGACGATCAATAGGGGGGCGACCTTCAGAAAAGCAACCAGGGCTTTCAGCGCGAAGGGGGCATCAATGGCCAGGGCGTACCAGAGCAGGGCGGTCAGGGGCTTGACGCTGTCTACCCACCACTTCTCCCATTCCACCTGGTTGAAGAACTCGATGACGAATTTCGAGCCAGGCGGGATGGCCAGTTGGCCCTCGTGTTCCGGGTCCAGGGGCTTCTCAAAGTTGTCAACGCGGTTGACCTTCTCCGCGTATTGATTTCCGTGCTCGACGTAGAGGCCCTCACGATTGACACAGACCTCTTCAAAATTCAGGAGCTTCGCTCGTTCGCCGGTGGCATAGACGGCCTGTCGGATTCGCTCTTTGACCGCTGGCCAGTAGAGGTCCACATCGTGGTTGCCCTTAAGAATGGTCACCTTACGCTGGGGATTGGCCGGCTTGATGAATTCGCGCAGGGCGGCGAAGAACATGGGGTGGCCCTTGATAACCAGGTCTACTTTCCTGACCGAATCCTCTTCCGACGATGAGCGGTAATCTGCGGGCGGGTAAGCCCTCTGGGGGTCAAACTGATCCGCGGCGGGAACCTGGAGAAATTCCATCACGTCGCCGGCCATGATCAGCTCCAGGTCCGTGCCCTGGGTTTCGCTTTCTTCCTGGATCTTGTGCAGGAAGCGGGCAAAGGGTTCATCCACGATGAAATCCTCCAGCACGTTGCCTTTATCCAGAGCAAAGAATCCTGCTCCCAGATGGAGGTCACTGACGATAATTTTGACTTTGGCCATAGATTGCCTCCTTTCATTGGCTTCGCTAGATTTTCCCGGTGAAAACATTATACCAAGAATTGATATAGTTGACAATACCTCATCCGTCCCCTCCACCAGGACGCCTATTCGCTACGCAAACTCGGTTGCAATTGATTTTGCGGCGATTTTCTGTTATAATGACTCAGGCTAAAAGCCACATTAATTGCCTTTGGGGGAGGGCAAGATGCGAAGAATACTGGCGATCTTATTAGGCGTACTTTTGGGTTTCTACATGTTTCTAAAGACCGATATTATCCTGGCCCATACCGATCGGGCCCTGGCTGATCTGGCCAGGTATCCAGGCGTGCCCAGGCTTGTCTTGCAAGTACGCAGCAAGGTGCATGCTTACAGGTACTACCGGGCCACAGGTGGGGCTACGGCGCGGAAGAATGTGCACACCCTTGGGATGCTCAAGTTTGCCCAACAGGAGACACCGACGCCAACACCGACGCCATGGTGTCCGACACCGCCAGCTCCTGGCGCTCCTTGTGTTCCTGCAACGGGCACCCCTGCGCCCACGCCCACTCCGGCCGTCCAGGCCACTGTTGTCATTACCGATGACTTTGAGAGCGGGTTCGATGGTCCCGTGACCAAGGACATAGACCCCGATTGGGGTTGCTACATCATCTATGGCCAGCCCACTTTCGACGGTGAGTGGAACACTCGCCACGGCGGCAACTGGGCTCAAAAGGTCGCCGGCCACGCTGCCTTCCGGGCAGGCGTCTATCGGCATATTGCCATTGGGCGGGGCAAGACCTACGATGTGCACGTCTTCGCTCATCTCTACCAGTACGGAGGTGGCATGGCCAGGCTGGGTGTGGACCCGGCCGGAGGAACCAACCCCGATGCGGCTGTCTGGTCTCAGATGGCTGATTTGGGTGTGTGGATCGAGCTGACCAACGGTGGTACAGCCGTCTCCGACTATATCACCATCTTTCTGGAGGGCCAGAGCCTGATGGATGACAACACCAACACCTATTTTGACGATTTGATTGTGCGGACTAGCGGACCTGGAGCGATAGCCGCCCAGCCCTCTATGCCGACGACAGGTGGTGTCAAGTAGCCATGCGTCCCATTTTCCCTTTTTCGGCCATTGTCAACCAGGACAAAATGAAAATGGCCCTGATCCTTAACGCCATCAGTCCCCAGATTGGTGGGGTGCTCATTCGGGGTGAGCGGGGGACGGCCAAATCTACGGCGGCCCGCGCTCTGGCTGCCCTTCTTCCAGATATTGACGTGGTGTCCGATTGCCCCTTCAATTGTGACCCCCTCCACCCTGAAAACCTCTGCGATAACTGTCGGGCTCGGGTAGAGCGGGGCGAACCCCTGCCCGTGGCCCGGCGCAAGACCCGCTTTGTGGATTTGCCTGTCAGCGCCACCGAAGACCGGGTGGTGGGCACCCTGGACATCGAGTTGGCCATCAAGAAAGGCGAACGGCACTTCCAGCCGGGGGTGCTGGCCGCGGCCAACCGGGGCCTGCTCTACGTTGATGAGGTCAACCTGCTGGATGACCATGTGGTGGATCTGCTGCTGGATTCGGCAGCCATGGGCGTTAACGTGGTAGAGCGGGAGGGCATTTCCTTCTCTCATCCGGCCCGGTTCATCCTGGTGGGTACCATGAATCCGGAGGAGGGCGAACTGCGGCCTCAACTTTTGGACCGCTTTGCGCTTTGCGTGGAGATCAAAGGCATCACCGACCCCAGAGCACGTATGGACATCCTGGAGCGTTGCGTGGCTTTTGAGCGTGACCCCGAGGGCTTTATTGCCGAATGGGAAGCTCACGACCAACATCTGTCGAAGGAGATCGCTCGCGCCCGTGTCCTGCTGCCCGATGTGACTTACGATGAAGCGGACCTTTACACCATCGCCGAACTGTCGGCCAACCTGCAGGTAGACGGCCACCGTAGCGACATCGTGATCCTCAAGACAGCCCTGGCCCACGCTGCTTACGCCGGCCGTGACCACATCAACAAAGAGGACATCCTGGTGGCCGCCAGCCTGGCTCTGCCCCATCGCCTGAAGAAGCAGCCTTTCCAGGAGACAGAACTGCGCTTCCAGGAGCTGGAGCAAAGATTGGAGGAGGCCCGCGCGGAGCTGGCTGAGGCCCGGGAAGATGAAGCGAGCCCTGCGGCCCGTGGTCCTATCTCACTGGTAAAAAAAAAAGAGCCTGGCGATGAAGCAGAGACTGCCCGTGAGGTCTCCTACGGGGCACCCCTCAAAGGGCACGAAGCTGTGCCCCTGGGACAGCCTCGCCTGAGCGAGATGGAGATGCCGGTCCAGGTTGGCGAGGTCTTCAAACCCAGGCGTCTGCAGACCCCCTTGGATAAATTGACCAGGCGTACCGCCGGCAAGCGCAGCTTCACCCGCACCGAACCGGGCTTGAGCTTGGTCACCAGGGGCGCGTGCCGGGGATAGACCCCCAGCTCCCCCTGCACCCCGGGCACGACCACGAATTCGGCCGCGCCGGAAAACAGGAGCTG
>JBBIJG010000229.1:0-5183 GCA_037446095.1 Caldilineae bacterium | reverse complement strand
ACTCCGGGGGACTCGAATGGACATTTCAGGGGTGCGAAATGTAGGCTAAAGGGCGTTGGCGCCGGTTCTAGCGTGGCCATGACACCGGCTGGAGCCTCAACTCCAGAGGGGAGCGTTGACGCGGTTGCTCCTGGTCGTGCGAAACCGGCCCATTTTGAATTCTTAGCAGCATGGGCTTCAGCCGGAATCTGGCTATTTCAGAGGAGGCAGGAGGAGAAGGAGAGTGGATCTGGTCATCAAAAACGGCACGATCGTCACGGCATCCGACATCTACCAGGCTGACATCGGTGTGGAAGGTGAGAAGATCGTTTGCCTTGGCCACGGCCTCTCCGGCCGGGAGGTCATGGACGCCACGGGTTGCTACGTCTTCCCTGGCTTTGTAGACGCCCACGTCCACCTCAGTCTGGCCGTAGGCGACATGGTCTCTGCGGATGATTTCACCACCGGCACCATTGCCGCCGCCTGCGGAGGGACAACCACCGTCCTGGACTTTATCACCCCTTTACCGGGCCAGTCGTTACAGGAGGCGACAGCCGCCCGACGGAAGGAGGCCGACGGCCAGGTAGCCATTGACTATGGCTTGCATCTGACCGCTATAGATGCCGCGCCGGAGACCTTGAAAGCACTGCCGGAACTGGCCGCCCAAGGCTACACCAGCCTCAAACTGTACACAACCTATGCCATGCGGCTGGACGATGACCAGCTCTTGCGGCTGCTGGCCGCTGCCCGTAAGGGCGAGCTCTTGCCTCTGGTGCATACCGAAAACCACGCTGCCATTGCCTATCTCCAGGCCCGATTCCTGGCGGAAGGCAAGACCGGGCCCCGCTATCACCCCCTCAGCCGCCCGCCTATAGTCGAAGCAGAGGCAGCCCACCGGGTGCTGACTCTGGCCGCTCTGACCGGCACCCCGGTCTGCCTTGCCCACCTCACCTGCCGGGAGACCCTGGCCGCCGTCACCAGGGCCCGAGGCCGGGGGCAGGCCGTCTACGCCGAAGTCTGCCCTCAACACCTGCTCCTCTCGATAGACGATTATGACCGGCCTGGCTTCGAGGGAGCCAAGTTCGTGCTCTCCCCACCTTTGCGCCACCGCTCCCATTGGCAGCCTCTCTGGCGAGCTCTAGCCAGTGGCGGTTTACAAGCTGTTTCCACGGATCACTGTCCGTGGACCCTGGCGCAGAAACAACGCGGGCGGGATGACTTCACCCAGATCCCTAGCGGTGTCCCAGGGATCGAAACCCGTGTGCCGCTCATCTACAGCGAGGGGGTAGGCCAGGGGCGGCTGTCTCTCAACCGTTTCGTCGAGGTCTGTGCCACCGGGCCAGCTCGCCTCTTCGGACTGTACCCGCAAAAGGGGACTATCGCCGTCGGCAGCGACGCGGACCTGGTGCTCTGGGACCCCCATCGAGAGTGCCAGTTAACCTCAGAGAACCTCCACATGAACGTGGACTATAGCCCCTACGAGGACATCACCGTCAAGGGCTATCCGAGCCTGGTTCTGCTGCGGGGCCAGGTCATCGTCCGGGATAACGAGTTCGTGGGCCAGGTGGGGGCTGGCCGGTTCCTGAAGCGCAACCCCTTCAGGTGATTGCTACCTCATTTGACCGTCAGCTCCACCTCAGAAATCATGCTCTGGTATTCCCAGCCCGAGGCATAGATGCGGATTTCCTTGATGTAGACCGGCCTGGTATCAGCCAATAGCTCCAACAAGTTGCCGGTCTCATAGGGGTACCACAGATAGCGAGGAATTTGCTCTCCAAATTCAGGGATAGGATAACCCTGATCATTCTGGTAGTAGAAGCCGTGGACCCAGAACTGATCGTTGCCATAGATGTCTTTGTAGTCCAGGCGAACCATGACAGGGTACTCAGAGCCCTGGAACCCCCCCCCAGATAGGCTTTGATAGATCAGCGAGACGTCGAGGTGCAATTTCAGGTAGGTATAATCGCGCACGTCTTTATTGATCTTCTGGATAATGCCGGTCTCACAGTGGTTGCCGTCTTCACCCAGGCGTGAGAAAGAAAGAGCTCGCCGATCATTGGCGGAAACGATCTCTATGGTACCATCCACTTCCCCGCCGTCAACGCCCTGTTCATTGTAATCTACCCACCCTGTCAGGCCCTGCTGAAAGTTGCCATTCACCAACAGGGGCTGTGCGGCGGGCATCGGCTCGGCAGGGGCCTCGTTCCTGGCAATGGTGGTCCTTTGCCCCTGAATTAATTTCACCGTCCGACCCGCAGCCGTGACAAAGGCCTGGCCATAGCGTGTGATGATTTGGGATTCCTGGTCGGTCACCTCCACCGAATAGCTCCCCTCTTCCAGCACGACCATACCTTGAGGGAGACGGACTTCAAAGTAGAGTGGAGAGTTTATAGCCGGCGCCACTCCAATGCGTACCCTGCCCTTTTCCACGCCCAGGACAATCATATCAGGTCGTGGGCTGAGATCAAAGCGCGGCGTCCGGGTCTTGACCAGGGTGACCTGGGCGTTGTTATAGAGAACGGCCGTGCTATCCTCAAAGAAGGTCAAGATAGCCTGGGAAGTGGAATCTGTCCTGATGGTGGCTCCTTCGGAGATTTCCGCGCTTTCTGTAACGGCCAGGGGTTGTCCCTTTTCCTCAACCACGACGGTGCTACTGATAGCAGTGAGCGCGGTTTGGTGATTGGTGGTCGCATTGACAACGTACCAACGGATCCCCAGCGGTACGCTCACAGCCAGGGTACAGAAAGTGGCAAAAGCGGATAGGAGAACCATCCAGGCTATTCGTTCGGGGTTCTTTCTCAATAGCGCACCTCGAAATATGCAAACTGGCCGGTGGGGTCCTGCCACTGGCTATCCACCCGTTGCACCTGGGCCGCGCGCGGTCCTACCTTGAGGAATTCCAGGAGTTGCTCCACTGCTGCTCGCTCTCCCTCAGCTACAACCTCCACCGTCCCATCCCACTTGTTACGGACGTAGCCCTTCACGCCCAGTTCCCGGGCCCGAAGCTGAGTGTAGTAGCGGAAATTGACTCCCTGCACGTGACCGTGAACAATGGCTTGCAGACGCACCTCGTCCGACATACACGCTCCCTCGTGTCCAAAAGGGTAATGATCTCGACAACGCCTGACTCTGGGTAGAAGCCCCAGCGCGTTGGCGTCGGCTGTGAAACAGGGCCTATGATAGACGTAGACGGCCAGGTGGGCGGCCATGGGCCTGTTTGGCCAATCCAGGCCGGGCAAGGAGGGCCGCTGTCTCAAAACCTATTATACCATCTCTAACCATCCTTGTAAAATCTTTATCCAGGCCCTTTGCGCCGCCGGGGAGGCTTTCGGCTCGCCTCTGCCGGAATTTGCCAAAACGCCTCTGTTATGTTAGAATAGACCCCGTATCCGCCAAGACATTGCTTGGAGGTTGGACAGCCATAAGGTTTAGAGCTCGGACTCCTCGCTTGTGGCCCAGCCTCTATGACTCTGTGGAGAAGAAGCCGGGAGGCTTGAATGACGAGTACCAATCCTCTGTTAAGATTGCTCGAAGAGATGGTCGAGGGCAAATGGAGCGGCTGTATCATTAACCTCGGCCTGATCCCCCTGTTGATCCTGTCCAGCGTGCTCCTGCCACCTATCCGGGTGGTGGGCAGGGTGATGGACGCTGGCTACACGACCATCCCCAAGACGGGTGGTGCCCTCCTGGATCCCGATGGCACCCAGTTGACCATACCGCCGGAAGGATTGACAGGCGAACTCAAGGCAGGTTGACCTCGGTGCCCCGCATCCATTTTCTGGAAGGCTCAGCCGGGGGTGACTTGTTGAAAGCAGCCGAAGAACTCCCGGAATACCTGGTCATGAAAAGCCCTTTTTACCGTCTGAGTGTGAGAGGGGAAATGCCTGGCCAGGCCATCCTGACCATCCCTATTCCCAATGATGCGGAACCTTACGCCACGTTGGACCTCTATTCCTGGACGGGGGAGGAATGGCAATGGTTGCCCAGCCAGATTATCCTGGAGGACGAGGTCATCGAATCCCGCCTTCCCTTCGTGCCGCGCTCCGTGGCGGTGATGCAGACCCGGCCCATTGCGCCGGCGATCTCCGCGGCTCTGAGCGCCGAGGCCATTATACCCCCGGAAGGCAAAGACACCCTGGTAGAGATCAACCCTCAGGGCCTCTACCTGGAAGGAGAGGGCAACATTGGCGGAAGTATTGGCGCCTGGCCGGCGGAAGAGCAGGCCGCCGCCTACGCCGTTGTGCCTACTCTGTGCAACTGGGGGCCGGATGGTGTCGTGCGCAGCGACTTGGTAGACAACATGTTGATCAGCCAGGAGATCCGTGACCACCACATCGCCACCATTGTGGATTTTGTGGTTCAGAACATGTATGCCGGCATTGACATCAACTATCGGGGGATCACCCCCGATCTGCGGGAGGAATTCAGCCGCTTTGTGGCCGAGCTGGCTGACCGACTTCACGAGAACCAGAAGCTGTTGACCGTGCAAGTGGAGTCGCCCCGGCAGATCGCTGCCGACCGCTGGGAGACAGGGGTCTACGACTGGCGGGCCATCGGCCAGGTCGTGGATGGATTCAAGATTCCGGCTCCTGCTGACCCGATGGCTTATGCCCCTGGCGGTCAGATAGAAGCCCTGCTGAACTGGGCGGTGGGCGAAGTCAACCGCTACAAAATCCAATTGGTCATCTCCGCTCACAGCGTGGAGAAAACCGACGGCTCTCTATTGAATAAACCCTTCAAGGATGCCCTGGCACCTTTCAGCCGGGTTACCGTCGAAGGGGAGAAGCAGATAGTTCTGCCCGGTGAACAGGTCGTCTTTTCCCTGGCCAGTGTGCGAGAATCTACCGGCATCAACTTTGACGAGGCGACTCAGACCTACTGGTTCAGTTTCCGAGACGAGAACGGTCGGCAGCACACCGTCTGGCTGGAGAATGCCACCAGTATAGCTCGCAAGCTGCAATGGGTGGCCCAGTACAACCTGCGTGGTGTAGCTGTGCAGAACCTGCTGGGTGAGGAAACTGACCAGCGCATCTGGGAGGTCATGCGCAAATTCCACGATCGGGTGATCCCGCCGGTGCAGAGCCAGTTCAGCGTGGTCTGGACGGTCCACAGCGCAGGGGGTGGTCAACTCTCCCAGGAGACCACATCCCTGGCCGATCCCCGCTATGTCTGGACAGCTCCCCAGGAACCCGGCCAGCATATGG
>JBBIJG010000228.1:0-5185 GCA_037446095.1 Caldilineae bacterium | reverse complement strand
ACATTGCCTCGCCCGATGAGGGCCGTGGCCCAGGCCCGAAAGGAAGGCCACCGTCCCCACACAGGATGGGTCAGCGCAGGCGTGATCAGGCCCAAAAGATCGGCCGAGTAGTCCACCGTGCCGGCCATGCGCAGGTAGCTCAATTGCCCACTCAGGGAGCGCCAGACAAAGGGCAAAAGGAACGGAGCGGTCAACATCACCGCCAGCGTCAGGGCCACAACCAGGCTCCGTAGGACAGGTGGGCCACTGGCCCTGCGGGTCAACCGCCCGGCGAGATGGTAGAGGATGAACAGAGCAGTGAAAGGCAGAACAAAATAAGCTACGTGGACGATGTTGACCAGCATGGAAAGCGCCAGGAGGAGGCCACACATCCGGGTGTTGTGCCAGAGAGATGGGCTCTCACCTCCCACCCCTCTCCCAGGTTGGCAGAGGGGAGCAGAGAGCCTGAGGAGGTAGAGCGCGTAGAGAGGGAAAAAATAGGTCTCCACCTGGGCCAGGTGGGCCGTGGCGTGGCTGAGGCGGTTGGAAAAGAAGGCGAAGATGAGGCCGCCCAGTAGGGACGCCGCTCTGCTCCTTGTCAGGTCGCAGCACAGGAGATAGGCCGTCAGTCCGGTCAGGACGAAGGAGAGGAGAAGGTGCAGATTGTAGGCAGCCACCGGGCCCCAGAGCAATTGCAGGGGCAGAGCCACCACCTGAGGATAGGGAGTCACCCAAAGCATGGGATGATAGGTGCCATCGGGATAGTAGAGATGGCTGGCCTCTGCCGGGCTGATGCCCAAATCCAACAGGGCTTTCTCTGTCCACCACGAGATCCACAGGTGCTGCAAAGCATCCTGATCCGGCGCGCCGGCCAATACCGACGTCAGCCGGAAGGCGACGGGATAGGTTATAATAAGAGTGATCAGGGTGTAGGCCAAAATCACGCCGAGGATGCGGCGCCCTGTGACCGCCTCTTTCCCTGGCCATAACCGAAATTCACTCACCCGGGCTGCTCCTGAATTTGCCCTACGCTCACCTCATTTTCATCCAGATGCTGGTGAAGGCCAGCTCATGGGGCATTCTCCAGAAAACAGATGATACCGCTGGCTATCCCCCGCGCCACCTTGTCTTGCTCATACAACAGAGTATGGCGGTCTTCCAGCATGAAGCCCATCTCGATAATTGCGCCAGGGGTCTCGGGGGCGATCTTGCGAAAAGCGTGGTATTGACGCATATCGGGGGTGATGCTATCCTCGTGGCGAGCCAGGCCTGTCCACTTTTCGTATTCGTCCCACAGGCACTTCACCAGACGGTCCTCCTCCTCGGGTACGGCGCTATTGGTCACGCGGGCCACCTTAAAGCCCGAGGCTCCCGGCACCTCACAGGAATCAGCATGCAGAGACACAAAAGCATCCGCCTGATAACCGAGGAGAGCCCCGTCAAATTCTCCCAACAGCTCGACGCGATAGCCTTTGCGCTCCAGCAGAGCCACGACCTTCTGCGCAACGGCGACGGTAATCTCGACCTCCTGCAACCCATCAGGGCAGACGGCTCCCGAATCGAACCCGTAATGGCCAGCCACAATGCCGACTTTGGGGAGCGGTTTGCTGGTAGGCACCAGGCTATCTGGCACCGGCGATGGCCATTGGGAGGCTGTTGTGTCAACGGAAGATTGGAAAACTCGCCAGCTCAGGTAAACGATGGTCAAGGCGATAACCGCCATCGTCACCAGGAGCACCTTCTGGGCTGTCTTTAAGGCTCCTCTTCTCACCATCGGTTTGTCTTTCTCTTGATTCCCTCCCGGCAAAGAGAAGCTTCCACCAGCCAATGGAGGCTTCGAAAGTTGCGTCAGGGGGTTGCCTTGGCGGCATGGCCAGCCCAGTATTTCTCTCTCAACACTGTCTTCAGGATCTTGCCTGTGCCGCTCTTGGGCAACTCGTCTACAAAATCCACCGATTTGGGTATCTTGTAGCCCGCCAGTTTCCCCCGACAGTGCTCGATGATCTCCTCCTCGGTGGCGCTTTGTCCCGGCTTGAGGACTACAATGGCCTTGGGCACCTCCCCCCAGAAATCATGGGGGGACGGCGATGACCACCGCTTCCAGAACGGCCGGATGGGAGTAAAGAACCCGCTCGATTTCCAGAGAAGCGATGTTCTCCCCACCGCTGATGATGATGTCCTTCTTCCGGTCGGCGATCAGGATGTAGCCCTCTTCGTCCACGGTGGCCATATCACCGGTATGAAACCATCCGTCATCGTCCACGCATTCGGCGCTGGCCTTCGGGTCTCCCCAATAGCCAGCCATTACCACATTGCTTCTGACCACCACCTCACCGATTTCCTGGCCATTGGGCTTGACGTCGTGACCATTCTCATCTACCACCCGCAGGTCAATGGCCACCAAAGGCAATCCAGCTTTAGCCTTGAGCACTTGCTGCTCCTCTTGGGGCAGACTCTTGAGGTGATCCTTGAGCGTGGCAAAGGTCAGCACGGGGGAGGTCTCGGTCAGGCCGTAGCTGGCGATGTAGGTGCAGCCCAGTTTCTCCTCCACAGCTCTCACAAAAGCAGGCGGGCTGGCCGCTCCCCCCACTACCAGCCGGCTGAGGCTGCTCAAGTCATAGCGGTCCAGGTAAGGGGAGTTGAGGAGCATATTGACCATGGTGGGCACCATGGCGGCCAGGGTGACACCTTCCTCAGCGATCAATTGGAAGACCTTCTCCGGCTCGAATTTCTTGATCATGACGTGCGTGCCGCCCACGCCGGTGAGGGCCTGGGGTGTCCCCCAGCCGTTGGCGTGGAAGAGGGGGATAGTATGCAGTTGCACATCGCGGTCGGTAAGCCCCAACCCGATGATAAAGTTGATGGCGTTGAAATAGATGTTGCGGTGAGTCAACATGACCCCTTTGGGCTTGCCGGTGGTGCCGCTGGTGTAGAAAAGCTCGCATACATCGTTCTCGTCCATCTCCGGCTGCGGCGGTTTCTCCGCCGAGGCCGAGGCCATTAATTCCTCGTAACTCGCCCCCGGCCAATCAACTGGCGGGGCCTCGTCGGACATCAACACAAACTGCTGCACGGACTTGAGCTCCTCCCTGACCGGCTCAATGAGGTGGAGCAGGTCACGGTCCACAAAAAGCACGCTGGCTCCGGCATCGGCCAGGATGTAGGCAAAATCGGCCGGCAGAAGGCGGATGTTCAAGGGGAGCAGGATGGCTCCGATTTGGATGACCCCGTAGTAGGCCTCTAGGAGGCGGTGGCAGTTGGGGCTGAGGAAAGCCACACGGTCACCCTGCTTCACGCCCATATTCAACAGGGCGTTGGACAGCCGGTTCACCCGCTCCCCATACTGCTGGTAGGTGAAACGCTTGTCCTCACAGACGACCCCCCATTTGCGAGGATAAAGCTTCAAGGCCCTTTCCAGAAACTGGGTGGGAAGCATTGGTACAATCATGAAGGTCCTCCTGGTTGGTGATGTCCCTTCCCGAACTTGCCAAAGTCCGGTAAACCATAACCCCGGCTTCTTAACAAAGCCGGGGTTATCGCCGATCCACCAGAGCTTTATTCCAGCGTCTCCTCCTCGGGCTCGATCACCTCAAAACCAGCCTCCCGCAAGGCCTGCGCCCGCTGACTGTGAATAGCTGCCGTGACCAGCAGCACCCGCGCCGGCGTTATTCCCGTGGCTTCGGTATACAGACGCCGTTTGCGTTCCAGCCGCTCCTGGATCTTTGGGCCGGCGCTGGCCATGATCTCAACCAGAATATGCGCTTCATCGGAGATGACCACGTCGAATTGCTCACCATTGATGGAGCGAGATTGCACCTGAGCACCAAAGGATTCTTCCAGCAGGGCCGCGATCGTCTGGCGGAACACGCTCTCGTTGCGAATCCCCCACCGGCTGCCTAGCCGATCAATGGCCCGGTGCAGTTCCTGAAACCCGGCCTCCATCCGGCTCTCCAGCCTATCGAAGCGCTGGTCAACTGCCTCGAAACGCCGGTCAACCGCCTCGAAACGCCGGTCAACCGCCTCGAAACGCTGGTCAACCGCCTTGAAGCGCTGATCAATCGCTTCGAAATGCCGGTCAACCGCCTCGAAACGCCGGTCAACCGCCTCGAAACGCCGGTTAGAATCCTCGCGGAAGGCTTGCAGCTCGGCCGCCTGCTGCTCGAAGCGCCGATTGGAATCCTCGCGGAAGGCTCGCAGCTCGGCCACTTGTTGCTCGAAGCGTTGGTCCATTGCCTCGAAACGCCGGTTAGAATCCTCGCGGAAGGCCCGCAGTTCCTCAAGCAGGCTGGTGAATTCCTCTCGGGAGGGAAAAGCCTCCAGCATCAGCCCCCAGATTTCGTGGCGGGATTGCGGGTTTTCGCGCAGCAAGCGCGGCAACTCTGTCGTTAACAATTCCCGGAAGGTTGCCAGATCTATGGCACTCATTCTCCACCTCACGAGGTGTACTCTTTAATTATAGCATAGAGCGGATCGTTCCGCAAAGAATACGAAGCCAGAACGGTGGCCGGAGGGAAGCTCTTCGGGCATTTACAATTATCTCGATACAGAGTGCGGGAGAGCCGAAGCTGCTTTCACTGGATATAGGTCAAAACCAGTTGAGCGATAAAGAGGGCTGAGACCAACCCGGCGAAGAACTTGATCCAGAAATCGGTCCGATTCAAACGCTTCTCGAATTGGTCGAAGCGCCCTTCAATGCTCTCGAAACGGGCTTCCATCACCTTTTCCAGGTTGCCCAGATCTTTCCTGATCTCCGTCCGCAGGGCTTCCAGTTCTTCGCGGGTAGCCAACTTCCCCATCTCCAACCGCAGGGCTTCCAGGCCCTTCTCCAGAGCGTCCTGGCCCTCTTTCAGGTACTTTATGTCATTCTCCATACGAATGACAGCCCCCACAGGCGAGCGTTTGATCTCTTCCACGTCCAACAGAAAGCTGCGTGGTATCAGTCGCTCGCCCTCTTCGGCTATGACCTGCGAAATCAGTTCCTTGAGACCCTCTATCTGCTCAGCTCGCACTTTCGTTGTTTCCTCTGGCATTGGAACCTCCTCCGAATGCGGCGTGTTATATCTGCTCCACCGAGTGTGCGGCCTGGACTTGAGTCCTTACGTTAATTATACCAGCTTTCGACCATCTTGACAACAGGCGAAGCCGCTGCCTCCTGAACGTTAACGTTCAGGCTGAGCGGCTCAAGCGTGCTGGAAGCACGCTGTTC
>JBBIJG010000227.1:4918-5196 GCA_037446095.1 Caldilineae bacterium | reverse complement strand
CGG
Organism: Caldilineae bacterium; assembly: GCA_037446095.1. Classification (GTDB taxonomy): domain Bacteria; phylum Chloroflexota; class Anaerolineae; order E26-bin7; family E26-bin7; genus E26-bin7. The sequence goes on along the minus strand of JBBIJG010000227.1, from coordinate 5,193 downwards.
AGAGACGCAAGGCCATGGCCGAATACTCTACCATAAAAGCGGGGTACCGGTACTAGCCACCCTCGCCTAGCCATGAAATGAGATCCGGCAAATGTTTCTACGCTCTATCACCGCAGAGAATACCGAACACTGGCTTTTAATAGGCTTGGTCCTGATCCCGGCCGTCATCGTGGCCCTGGTCGTCTTTGGCCACCAGCCCATCTACCAACCGGAGCTTTTGGGCACGTCCACCCCCACTCCGACTTTCACCCCGACTCCGACCTGGACCCCCACGC
>JBBIJG010000227.1:0-4908 GCA_037446095.1 Caldilineae bacterium | reverse complement strand
GATCCAGGCGACACCGACGCCGACGCCGACGAACACGCCCACACCGACGCCGACCGCGACACCCACGCTGACGCCTACACCAACGCCCACCGCCGAGCCGACCCCGGAGATCCCGACCTGCGAGGCACCCCTGAAAAAGGGCCTGGGCGGCGGGGACCACTATTGGCTGGAACGGCCCTTCAGCCCGGAGCACAACCGGCAACTCAGCCGCTTCTATCCCTATGCGAGCACAGGTGAGGGCCGCTATCTCCTTCATCACGGCGTGGACATCCAGAACGAGACAGGCACACCCGTCCTGGCCGTGGCCAATGGCCGGGTGGTTGTGGCCGGAGACGACAGCAGGGAAGCCTACGGACGGACGACCGATTTCTATGGCCGGTTGGTCATCATCGAGGTAGACCAAACCTATCTGGAGCAGCCCGTTTTCTGTCTCTACGGCCACCTCTCAGAGATCAATGTAGTAGTCGGACAGGAGGTGAAGGTCGGTGACACCTTGGGGCAGGTGGGCATGACGGGCATCGCCTTGGGACCCCACCTCCACTTCGAGGTGCGGGTGGGCAGCAACAGCTACAGCCACACCCGCAACCCTGAACTATGGTGGAAACCATTCCCCGACCGGGGGACCATCGCTGGCCGCCTGCTCTACTCCAACGGGTGCCCCGTTCAAGACAGAGTGATCACCCTCCACCGGGCCGAGTCAACCGACGAAAGCTGGGAAAGCCTGCGGACTTATACCTTCGGAGAAGGCATTAACCCTGATGACAACTGGGTGGAGAACTTTGTCCTGGGCGATGTGCCCGTCGGGACCTACATTCTGAGAACCGTGGTCAACCGTAAGCTTTACACCCGCCAGGTGGAGGTTGTGGCCGGACAGACGGCTTTTGTCGAGATAGAGACGCAGTAGAGACATGGGGAACTGGTTCGGACGGCTCTACCGTTGGGCCTGCCATCGGCTGTACAACGAATTCGCCTGGGCCTACGATGGGGTGAGCTGGCTGGTCAGCCTGGGCCATTGGTGGGGCTGGCGCCAGGCAACGTTAGATTACCTGCTCGGCCCGCGGGTGCTGGAAGTAGGTTTTGGCACCGGGGAGCTGCTCATCGAGATGGCCCGGCAAGGCTGGGATGTGTATGGCCTGGAACTTTCGCCGGCCATGCAGCGCATCACGACCCGCAAGATGCATCGCCGCCGAGCCTGGGTGCCACGGGTGCAAGGCCTGGTGCAGGCGATGCCTTTCCCGGACAGAACCTTTCACTCTATCGTCTCCACGTTCCCGGCCGAGTTCATCACCCAGACGCCGACCTGGCAGGAGTTTGGCCGGGTGCTGGCCCCCGGTGGCCGGGTGATCGTAACAGGCGCCGGCCTGCGCACCGACAGCCGGCTCCTCCAACAGCTTCTCGGCCTCGTTTTTGGCAATCTGGAACAGGGCCAACACTCATGGCACGAAAGGGTCGCTGCCGCCGCCGGATTGAAAGTGACAGAGATAGAGGCCGGTGAGCAACCCGTTCGGATGCCGATCCTCATCGCGGAGAAGCCGGCATGAACATTTTGCGCCTTTTGCTCGCCATCTACGCCCATTTGGAGCGCCCCCTGCTGCGCTTCAACTACCGGCTGGTGCGCAGTCCCCTGGTCCGCTGGCCGGTGACGCGCCAGCTCCTCTGGTGGGGGGTGTTTCTGCCGCTTTCCTATGCGGGCGCGGCCGGTCAGCCCATGACCGCCGACGAAGCCATCGAGATGCTGCAGGCGGCCGGTGAAGAAGGTGTCATCGCCGTAGGGCCCTGTGGCTGCCGTGGGGTGCACCATGGTTGTGACCACCCTATCCGCACCGATCTGACCCTCTACGAGGGGGTAGAAGCCTGGAGCCGGACCCACCCGGCTCAGTACCAGGTCATTTCCCCGGCGGAAGCCGAGGCCATCGTCCGCGATTGCCGGAGTCGGGGCATGATGCAGGTGTTCTACCGGACGGGCATGGGCGGGGGGGCCGGCTACGCTCTGTGCAACTGCTGCCTAGACGGCTGCCTGCCGCTGATGAACCGCCGCACCTACCGCGGTTACCGGTTCATCCGGGGGACCCAGGTGGCCCAGGTGGACGCCGACCGCTGTACCGCCTGTGGGACCTGCGCGGGGGTTTGCGCTTTCGGGGCCAGGAAACCGGATGGAACCCTGGATATTCGGCACTGCTACGGCTGCGGTCTCTGCGCCGACGTCTGCCCGGCCGGAGCAGTGACGATGGTGCCAAGATATAGGGAGAAAGATGACCGAAATCACCGTTGAATCCAAAAGAACTGAGTGGCGCACCCTGCCCCGTAACGTGTGGGCAGCCAGCCTGACCAGCTTTCTCACGGACGTTTCCAGTGAGATGGTGCTCAACATCCTGCCGCTGTTTCTATCCAACGTGCTGGGGGTCAAGACCAACATCATCGGCCTGATCGAAGGGGTAGCTGAGGCCACGGCCAGCCTGCTCAAGGTGTTCTCCGGCTGGCTGTCCGACAGGCTGCGCGCCCGCAAGTGGTTGGCGGTGGCCGGATACGGGCTCTCCACCGTGGCCAAACCCTTCTTTTACTTTGCCAACTCGTGGGGCGTGGTGGCCGGCGTGCGCTGGGCCGACCGGGTGGGCAAAGGTGTGCGCACCGCCCCCCGCGACGCGCTGGTGGCCGATTCCATAGACGACCACCACCGGGGGCTGGCTTTCGGCTTCCACCGCGCGGCCGATACCGGCGGGGCTTTGTTGGGATTGCTCGTCGCCCTGCTGGTGGTGTGGCTGACGCAGTCGGCCAGTCGGGAACTGAGTCGGAGCACTTTCCAGACAGTGGTGCTGATCAGCCTGATCCCGGCCGTGCTGGCCGTGCTCACTCTGGCTATCGGCGCTCAGGATGTGCCCGTCAAAGGAAACCCCCAGGCTCCCACCATCACCTTCCAGGGGCTGGGCAAACCCTTCCTGGTGTTCATGGTCATTGTGGGCATTTTTGACCTGGGCAACTCGTCCGACGCTTTCCTGGTGCTGCGGGCCCAGGAGCGTGGTCTGAACGTGCTCGGCGTGCTGGGGATGCTGGCCACCTTTAACCTGGTCTACACCCTGGTCTCCACTCCCGCCGGCTCGCTCTCGGACCGCGTGGAACGGCGGAGGGTCATCGTGGGCGGTTGGCTGATCTATGCCCTGATCTACCTGGGTTTTGCTGTAGCGGAAACGGGCTGGCACGTATGGGCCCTGTACGCCTTCTACGGGGTGTACTACGGCCTGGCCTACGGCACGACCAAGGCCATGGTGGCTGACCTCGTAGCTCCCGAGCTGTGGGGCACCGCCTACGGCACTTACAACGCCGTGCTGGGCATCCTTGACTTCCCGGCTTCGCTCATCGCCGGCCTGTTGTGGGATGGTATCGGCCCCTGGAAGGGCTGGGGCCCATCGGCGCCCTTCTTCTTCGGCGGTGCGCTGGCGCTCATCGCGGCGATGGCTATGGCCTTGTGGAGACCGAAACCGGCGAGTGGAGAAAAGTCGGCGCTCTGAAGTCGCCTTGTTCGCAGTAAGGCGCCCGGAACAGAGTGCCGTCGGACGCCATTTGAAACCGCAGTCCAAGAATATCTTTAAGGAGGAACAACACTTTGGCAGATTTTACAGAAGCCTGAATTTCACCGCCGAGAACGAGGCCCCAGAGGAAAAATGTAAAGCCTCGGCGTCCTCTGCGGGGAGTGACAAGCTGCCTTGTAAAAAGTGCCAAAATATGGAGGAAAAAGTACTATGGTCTATAAAGCCGATCCGATTACCATGCAAGTTATCCGTTACGCTATGGAGCAGGTGGCCGACGAGATGGGCCGCACCCTGGTGCGCACAAGTCGCTCGACGGTCATCAAGGAGATCGAAGACATCACCTGTGCCGTGTTCGACCGCTACGGCAACACGGTAGGCCAGGCCCATCACGCGCCCATGCTGCTAACCGGCTTTGAGCTGCCCATGCGCAGCCTGCGCCAGCGCTATAAAGACGAGGAACTGGACGAGGGGGACATCATCATCTTCAACGACCCCTACGCCGGCGGCCAGCACGTCATGGACCTGGTCACTTTCGCTCCGGTGCACTTTGAGGGCCAATTGGTCGGTTTTGTGGGCTCCATCGCTCACCATGCCGACATGGGCGGCGCGGCTCCCGGGGGCACAGCTGGCGGCCTGACCGAGATCTACCTGGAGGGCCTGCGCTTTCCTTTCGTCAAGCTGTACAAGAAGGGCAAGGAAGACGAAGAGCTGTTTGGCATCCTGCGCAACAACATCCGCGTGCCCGACAAAACCTTGGGCGACATCCGCGCCCAGGCTTCGGCTGACTTTGTCGGTGTGCGGCGGATGCAGGACATCTTTGCCAAATATGGGGTTGACGTTGTGCAGAAGTGCCAGGCCATGCTGCTGGACTATTCGGAGAAACGCATCCGCGAAGGGCTGAGCCGCATCCCTGATGGCACCTACACCGGGGTAGACTATGTGGATGACGACGGTCAGACCGACACTCCTATCAGGCTCCAGGTCAACATCCACAAGCGTGGCGAAGAGTGTGTGGTGGATTTTGAAGGCACCTCACCACAGGTCAAAGGCAACATCAACTGCCCGCTGGCTACCGTGCACGCAGCGGTGTACTACGCCCTCATCGCCGTCATTGACCCCCATGTCCCCCCCAATTCGGGCTGCTATCGGCCTTTCCGCGTCGTGGCGGCCCCAGGGACCATCGTCAACCCCAACCCGCCGGCGGCCGTCGGTGCGCGCACCAATACCTCGCAAAAAATCACCGAAGCCATGATGCTGGCCCTGTCCCAGGCAGTGCCCGACAGGGTGATGGCCGGCTCCCATGGCCAGATTACCAACTGTGGCTTCAGCGGTTACCATCCGGTCACAGGCAAGCGTTTCGTCTACATTGACATCCAGGGAG
>JBBIJG010000226.1:0-5224 GCA_037446095.1 Caldilineae bacterium | reverse complement strand
CATAGGGTTTGACGTCTCGCCCGCTACGCTAGAAGCGATTAGGGGCGGGTGGACGGACCTGGTGCTCGATCAGCAGCCCTTCCTGCAAGGCTACCTGCCCATTGTGCAGATCTGTCTGACCAAGAAATATGGATTCTCCGGTCTGCATATTGACACCGGGTCAGGTTTGATCAGCAAAGACAACATCGAAGCACTGGCACCTCTTATTGAGAAGCAGATCCGGTAGAAGTATCTGCACCATTGCTTCTCAGGCTAAGCGTTATTCTGCAGGAGGAGGTGCAGAAGTAGAACCATGGGGGGCAGACGGCGCAACGTTCGCGGCGCATGCTCGCTGCACTCAGAGAGGTGCAGCATGGCGATGGTAGGCGCTGAGACAAACGTGTCCGGCGCCGTTTGCCCCTTTTAGACAGAAGGGGATGGTCTGATGGATTACATGCTTGAAATGAAGAATATTTCCAAGCGTTTCGGGGAAGTTGAAGCCCTGCGCCAGGTTAACTTTGCAGTCGCTCACAATGAAGTTGTGGGATTGGTAGGCGATAACGGGGCTGGCAAATCCACGCTGATCAAGATTGTCACTGGCTATTATCAACCAGACAGCGGTGAAATGTATTTCAAGGGAGAGAGAGTGGAACACTTCTCTGTCGCCAAAGCCCGACAACTGGGCATTGAAACGGTTTATCAGGAACGCGCCCTGGCCGACCTCCAGACTCTATGGAGGAATATATTCATGGGGCGCGAGCTGACGACTCACCTGGGCTTCCTTGACATTAAGAGAATGGAGCGAGAGACCGAGAAACTGATGGTCGGCTCGATGGGGTTTACCTCAACGGCCGTTATGCCTGATTCTGTAGTCAGAACCTTTTCTGGGGGAGAAAAACAGGGCGTGGCCATTGTGCGGGCCTTGTACTTCCAGGCCGAACTTATCATTTTGGACGAGCCGACCATGGGTTTATCACTGTCAGAAACCCGAAAATTGCTGGATTTTGTCAGCGACATTAAAAAGGCCGGCAAGTCGTGCATATTCATTGACCACAATGTGTTTCACGTCCATTCAGTGGCGGATAGGATTGTTGTGTTGGATAGGGGGAAGATTGCGGGGGAGTTTTTGACCAAGGACATTGCTTTGCAAGACCTCATGGACAAAATGTATCGGGTAGCACAGACAGGGAGTTTGGACTGATACCGGTCCGGCCTGATTGGAACGGCGGTTCCGCATCCAGTGGGTACGCAGCATTCATAATCCTAGGGTGTTTCATAACTCCCTCAAGGGCTGCCCCCGCGCCCTTGAAGCGCTCCGGAGTCCGCAACTTGCTGCGGCAAGTGAGCTGCGCGGGTATCCCTTCAATCTGTGAAGCAACACATTTCGGGACTCCACTTATGAAACACTCTGAATCCATCAGTATCATTTAGAAGAGGGAGATGAAATGACTTCTCGTGTCAAAGATCAAGCTAGGGCTATCAGCCGAAAGCGATTGTGGCAGGGCAGTCTGGTCAAGTTTGCTCGCCGGTATGGGCTGCAGATCGGTATCATTTGTGTCCTGCTGGTTATATGGGCATTTTTTGTCATAGGGGCACCCAAGACGTTCCTTTCTCGTGAAATCTATGCCGCCTTTATGTCTACAATACCGTTCTTTGCCATTATAGCCTTGCCGTTGACGATGGTGGTTATCGCTGGCGAGATAGACCTGTCCTTCGGATCCATTATGGCCATAGGAACGCTGGTCTTTGTTAATGTTTTCACGAGAACCAATAATTTAGCGTTGGCTTTTGTTTCCTGTCTGGTTGCAGGCTTCCTGGTAGGGCTCTTAAATGGGATCATAGTGGTTAGGTTGGGAATCCCATCGCTAGTGGCCACGATCGGTACCCAGTTCTTTTGGAGAGGAGTGGTCCTGGTTGTCACGGGCGGACACCCGGCGTCTCTGGTGCCCGTGAAAGGAACGATCTTGCATCAGGCACTTGTGAGTAGGGTGGCAGGTTACGTGCCGGCTCAAATGATCTGGGCCGTTATTGTGGCGGCTCTTGTGTGGGCTCTTCTGAACCGCCACAAATTCGGAGCACACGTGTATCTAACGGGAGATAATGAGAATAGTGCCAGGCTGATGGGTGTCAATGTTGATCGAACAAGGATGATGGTTTTTGCCATCGTCGGTCTCGCGGCGGCCTTCGCCGGCCTTTTGGCCAGCCTGGAAGTCAATTACTTCTGGGTTAATCTGGGTGAAGGGTATCTTCTGAAGACGCTGGCCTCTGTCTTCCTGGGTGGCACTTCGGTTTTCGGTGGAACAGGGACCATTTTGGGGACGTTTGTGGGATGTTTCATCATTGGCGCCATAGAAGCTGGAACCGTAGCTGTAGGTCTGTCAGGGTTCTGGACGCAACTGATCTATGGCCTGATCATCGTCCTCTCCGTTTCGATGCACGCCGCTGTGAATAGAAGACTGGCGCGCTGACAACCCTGGCTTGTAATCTTACAAAAACTACAAGAGGAGGTTGACATGGGCGAGCGCAAATATGCCATCGGGGTGGATTTTGGCACCGAATCGGGGCGAGCGGTACTGGTGGCCGACGGTCAAGAGGTAGCCACCGCCGTCCATCCCTACGCCGATGGCGTGATTGACGAGGCGTTGCCCGGCACCGACATCCAACTTCCGCCCGATTTCGCGCTGCAGAACCCTCAGGACTATATCGAGGTGCTGCGAGAGACCATCCCCGCTGTATTGCGAGAGAGCGGAGTGGCCCCAGATGACGTCATCGGCATCGGCACCGATTTCACCGCCTGCACGATGCTGCCCATTGATGAGGCGGGCACACCGCTCTGCATGAAGCCCGAGTGGCGCGATAACCCCTACGCCTGGGTCAAGATCTGGAAACACCACGCCGCCCAGCCCGAAGCCAACCGCTTGAACGAGATTGCCCGGCAGCGAGGTGAGAAGTGGCTTCCACGTTACGGGGGCAAGATTTCCTCGGAATGGCTTTTCCCCAAAATCTGGGAGACGCTGAACCATGCCCCAGAAGTCTATGGGGCCGCCGACCGTTTCATCGAAGGAGCCGACTGGATCGTGCTTCAACTCACCGGGCAGGAGCGGCGCAACGCCTGCACGGCCGGCTACAAGGCCATCTGGCACAGACGGGAAGGGTATCCCAGCGACGATTTCTTCGCCGCTCTCGACCCCCGGCTGCGGAACGTGGTGGACGAGAAGCTGTCACGCGACATTTATCCTCTGGGACAGCGAGCCGGGGGCCTCACACCGGAGATGGCCGAAATAACCGGGCTCCGGCCGGGGACAGCCGTCCCCATAGGCAATGTAGACGCGCATGTTTCTGTTCCGGCGGCAACAGTTGTGGAGCCGGGACGCCTGGTGGCCATTATGGGCACCTCGATCTGTCACATGGTGTTGGGCACAGAAGAGAAGGCTGTCGAGGGGATGTGCGGCGTTGTCGAGGATGGCATTATTCCTGGCTTCTTCGGCTTTGAGGCGGGGCAATCCTGCGTGGGGGATCACTTCGCCTGGTTTGTGGACCACTGTGTGCCACCAGAGTACCACGAGGAAGCCAAAGCGCGGGGGCTGAACGTGCACCAGTTGCTGGAGGAGAAAGCTGCCCAGCAGCGGCCAGGCGAGCATGGCTTGTTGGCCTTGGACTGGTGGAACGGCAACCGCTCCATCCTGGTCGATGTGGACCTGACGGGCTTGCTGATCGGCGCAACGCTGGCCACCAAGCCAGAAGACATCTACCGGGCTTTGATTGAGGCCACAGCCTATGGCACACGAGTTATCATCGAAGCTTTTGAGAAAAACGGCGTGGCCGTGAACGAAATTGTCGCCTGCGGGGGTTTACCGGAGCGGAATAAGCTCCTGATGCAAATCTACGCCGATGTCACCGGGCGAGAACTCAAGGTGGCGGCTACCTCCCAGGCAGGGGCTTTTGGCTCGGCCATGTTCGCCGCTGTGGCGGCGGGTAAGGAAGCCGGCGGCTACGATTCCATCTTCGAGGCGGCGAGGAAAATGGCTCGCCTGCAGGACGTTGTCTATCGCCCGAACCAGGCCCACAAAGCAGTCTACGACCAGCTTTACGCGGAGTACCTGAAATTGCACGACTATTTCGGTCGAGGGGCAAATGACGTGATGAAACGATTGAAAGCCTTGCGCCAGCAAGTTCTGGCCAGCCATTAGTCAGCCATAGGAGAGGAGCCCTATGCTTGAGCGTCTCAAGGAAGAAGTCTACAGGCTCCACCTGGAATTGCCCAAGAACAACCTGGTGGTCTGGACCACGGGCAATGTCAGCGCCCGGGACCCAGAAAGCGGCCTGGTGGTGATCAAGCCCAGCGGTGTACGCTACGACGAGTTGCGACCAGAGGACCACATCGTCGTTAACCTGCAAGGCGACATCGTTGAAGGAGAGCTCAAGCCCTCGTCCGACACGGCCAGCCATCTTTACATCTACCGTCACAGGCCGGACGTCAACGGTGTGGTGCACACTCATTCTCCCTACGCCACGGCCTTTGCCGCGCTGGGGCGCCCCATCCCGGTATATCTGACCGAGATGGGGGACGAGTTTGGGTGTCCGATTCCCTGTGCAGGCTTTGCACTGATCGGGGATGAGGAGATCGGCCGGCTGGTGGTGGAGAACATCGGAGCATCCCCAGCCGTGCTCCTCAAGAACCACGGTGTCTTCACCGTTGGTCCCACGGCTGAGGCCGCGGTCAAGGCGGCGGTGATGACGGAAAACGTGGCGAAGACGGTGTGGCTCGCCTTGCAACTGGGCCAGCCGGAGGAGATCCCACCAGAGGATGTAACCAAGTTGCACGACCGCTACACCCACGTTTACGGTCAATGAGGTGCATCGCCCCCTTCTCCTGCCAGGAGGCCGGGAGCAAGGCTGTGGGTTCCCACATCGTCAACTGCCGGCAACAACGGCTATCCCAACGAGACCGGCCCCAGAGTGGACGGACAGGCCTGGCGTGAGTTCGGCCAGGAGCACCTCAGCGGGGCAGGGCAGGCTGGCGCGCACCTGCTCTTCGAACAGGCGCGCCTCCTCTGGTGCATTGGCGTGAATGATAGCCATCCGCTCGACCGGGCGACCAGCCAGGGCCTGCGCTGTCAATTCGATAGTCCGCGCCCACGCTTTTGTCTGCGTGCGGACGCGCTCCAGTAGGTCGAGCTTGCCGTCTCGTATAGTGAGGATGGGCTTGACGTTCAGCAGGCCGGCCATCCCTGCTGCCAGGTGT
>JBBIJG010000225.1:0-5229 GCA_037446095.1 Caldilineae bacterium | reverse complement strand
TTTGACCATCTCCCTGACTAATTTGAGGGCTTCTTCTTCCCTCATGTCAGCGATGGCATTGACCAGTTTCTTTGACATAGTATCCTCCTCTCATAAAATCAATTGGGGGGCTCCTGCCCTCAGCCAACAGGAGCCCAGCATCTCACCAAATATCCCCGATGGACCTCTTCATTCGTTCAGGTGAATAGCCCGGCCCGGTAGGCACGGGTGTAATTCAGACAATGACGATCGCGTCCCAGAACCAGCTCCGCTGCCACCAGCGTCGCCTTGATCTGGCGGTCAAGCGGGTCAAGGATGGCGCAGTCCAGCCCGGCGGCCAGCGCCAGGGTCAAGAAAGCCCGGTTGATGTATGACCGGGCCGGCAACCCAAAGGAGATGTTGCTCAAGCCCATGGTCAGGTGCACCGCAGGGAATTCCTGGCGGATAGCGCGCAGTGTGTCCAGGGTGATCAGGGCACTGTCAGTGTTGGTGGCCAGGGTCATAGCCAGGGGATCAACGTACACCTTCTCATCTGGCACACCCCTGGCGCGGATCGCCTCCATCACTTTGCGGACGACCTCCATGCGGCCTTCGCGGGTTGCGGGGATGCCCTGGTCATCCATGGCCAGGGCGATGACCGGGCAGCCGTGCTCGGCCACCAGCGGGAGGATGCCCTCCAGCCGCTGGGGCTCTCCGCTGATGGAGTTGATCATTGGCGTCCGCTCGACGACCTGGATGGCGGCCGCCAGGGCTTGCGGGTTGGCGCTATCCAGGCAGAGCGGTACCTCCACCGCAGATTGGACGGTTTCGACCAGCCAGATCAGGTCGTCAGGTTCCCTGCTCCGCTGTGTGCCGGCGTTGACGTCCAACCAGGTTGCGCCAGCCTCGGCCTGCCTGACGGCCAGGTCCCGGATAAAGGCTGCATCCCGTGCCTCAATGGCCTGGGCCACACGCTGGCGGGTGCCGTTGATCTTCTCACCGATGATTTTCACCCTTCGCTCCTTCTCCTCTTGAAGTCCAGGTACGAAATCGTCTCACCTGGACGGGCGATGACGAAATCGTCATCCCAGGGGCCATACAACATCTTTTTGATCAGGGCATTGGAGCCGGGGATCTCTTCGTAGCGCAGCCCAAAGCGCTCGGCCATCCTTCGGCTGTATTCCCGGTAGCGCTCCAGCTCATACTGGCCGGTGTTGATGAGCGCCAGGCGGGTATAGTTCTTAAGGATCTGGCCCATGAGCCAGCGGGCCTTTTCTTCGCCGTACCGTTCCACCAGGCTGTCGTACTCATCGAAGGGGCTATCGCCGGCCTCGATCCAGCCTTTGGTCAGGTAATAGGTGCCCAGTTCAGCGCGGGCTTGAGCTCTGTAAGCCTCCTCTGAACCCAAAAAGATGGCGATGCAGTCATCCACTTTAGGCACCACCAATGTACAATTGTTGGCCTGCAGCCCGACCACCGCCTGGGAACAGAGGCCATAGCCCAGGAGGATGGTCTCAACCGAAGCCGCTGAGGTATCAATGGCTTCCTGGAGGGCCCGCTTCAGAGCTTCGGGATTGACGTGGAGGCCAAAGTCCAGCACGCAGTAATCCATGTCCAGCGGCAGGAGTGGCAACATCTCCTCAATCACCGTCGCACAGGCGATGACCTTGGCGCGGGCCATCTGTGTGGGAACTGGTCCTTCTAAGCCCACCCGGCGATCCATAGTGGATATATTATACACTTATATATGGAAGCTGTCAAGTTGAAAAAGGAAGTTTTGGCGCATTTGACATTTCAGCCAGGATGCTATACACTTATATAGAAAGTGGTACGAGGTGGACCCGTGGCCAACGAACCGATTGCTACGATTGACCGCAACTCATACGAACCGGTCTATGCCCAATTGGTCCGCATCCTGCTGGGGCAGATCGCGGCCGGGGTGTTCCGCCCCGGCGATCGCCTCCCCTCCGAGGCACAGCTCTGTGAGCAGTATGGCGTCAGCCCTATGACCGTGCGCCGCGCCGTGAACATCCTTACCGACCAGGGGGTGGTGATTGCTGAACAGGGGCGGGGTACTTTTGTCAAGCCCCTGGAGTTGAGCACCGCCACCTTTGATCTGGACGGACTGCAACAGCTCTTCCGTGAAGGCCAGTCCACGGTCAAGCTTCTGGAGGCCCGCATTACGACAGCTACCGAGCGGACGGCCCGCAAGCTGGCCATCGCCGTAGGAGATCGGACGGTCTTTATCCGGCGGCTGATCTTCCAGGGTGAGGAACCTATGGTGTTGCACCGGGAATATGTGATCTACGACCCTACTCGGCCTCTCATTGAGGCTGAGATGGAAGTCACTGCCCTACGTGGCCTCTTCAGTGGGGGCAGAGGGTCAGACCTGAAATGGGGTGATCTCACCATTGACGCAACCGTGCTGACTGAAGAGGAAGCGGCCTTGCTCCGCTCGGAGGTGAGAACCCCCGCCTTTCGCCTGGAGCACATCTTCTATGACTTTGACGACCGGCCCGTCAGTTGGGGCTGGTTCATCTGCTCCGGTGACCGTTTTCGCTTCACCGCTACCATCGGCGTTCCGGACTAGGAGACAACAATATGAGCCATACAGATACCAGTGCCATATTGATCGCCGCCATTACCGAACTCCAGGAAGAGACGGCCCTGGCCCTTGTCCGCCAGCGGCTGGACGCCGGTGACGATCCGTTGCTGATCATTGAAGACTGTCAGGAAGGGATGCGCCAGGTAGGTCTGCACTACGAGCGGCACAGGTACTTTCTGGCCGGGCTAATCATGGCCGGCGAGATCTTTCGCCAGATCATGGCTCTGCTCCAGCCCGTCGTCGAGCGCCAGGTTTCGGGCCAGGCCTCGGGACGCATCCTGCTGGGCACGGTCGCAGGCGACATCCACGACCTGGGCAAGAACATCGTCAACATGCTCTTGAGCTGCCATAATTTTGCCGTCCATGACTTGGGGGTGAACGTGTCGCCCACTACCTTCGCCGAGCAGGCCGCTCAGGTGCAGCCCCACCTGGTAGGTCTCTCCGGCCTGCTGACCAGCTCCTATGACGCCATGCGCGAGACAGTCACTCTGCTGCGGGCCCAGGGCTACCAGAGGCCCATCATTATTGGCGGCGGCCAACTCAACGAGAAGGTGTGCCAATACGTAGGCGCCGACCATTGGGCCACCGATGCCGGGACCGGCGTAGAATTATGTCAACGCCTGATAGCAAGGCAGGCCCAAGAGGGGGGGTGAGGGCCGTCTTCGGCTATTCAGCGACAAAGCTTTGGGTCCACTGGGGTCGCTCCGGGGCCTGGCCGGCTTCGAGCATCTCCCGCCACTTTTTGTCTGTCAGGCGGTCTTCCATGGGCCAGGGGAACTCGTAGTAGGAGAAAACGCCGCCTTTGGCGATCTGGGTGTTGCCCTCGATTTCCACCACGACGTAGATCTCGAAGACCCTCCCTACGGCTTCTTCCAGCACGCGCCCGCCGAGAGGATCAGTGGCCACGTCGGCTATCACCGCCGCTTCCTCCTCGGAGTACATCCGCCCCCCTCTCTCCTCGGCATCGGCGGCGGCCATGGTCAAGAGCTCCAATTCCCCGCCGTAGTAGTGTATGCGTTCGTATTCCTCTTTCGTCAAAGGCATCCCGGCCAACTCTTTCTCGGCCACTGTTTTCAATTGGACTTTGGACAATCCTGGAGTTGAGCCTTTAGGCGGTCTATATGTAGTGCCCAGAACCGGCTAAAGCCTCTACTCCTTGAGGTATATAAGCTGTTATCCAAAGTCCAATTTCAAGAAGGGGAGCAGGTTTTCCAGGCGCAACAGACTCTCCCTGTCAAAGTCAGTGAGCAGACCTCGACCGGCAAGCCCTTCGATGGTCATCTTCGTCAGAGCCGCCAGACGGGCATAGGCCTCGGGGTGCTGAGAGGGCCATTACGATCAACGAGGCAGCCCAGGATCGCCCCCTCCCTGGTCTCCGCCAGGAAATACTGGCTGAAAAGGAAGTTGCCCAGGCTGTAGGCCACCAGGGTGAGGCGATCCTCATTCTTGAGCCACTCAATGGGCTACAGGACATGGGGGTGGTGGCCGGCGATGATGTCTGCACCGGTGGCGGCCAATTCTTGAGCCACTTTGCGCTGGCGATCGGTGGGCTGGGAGGAATACTCCCGTCCCCAATGGAGGGAGACGATTACCACATCGGCCACATCCAGCGCCCTGGCGATATCGGCCCTGGCCCGCTCAAGCTCCAGCCAGGCGCTGCCCGCCTGGTCGTCCGTGGCCATGAAACTGGCCTGTGTGTCATCGTAGGCCAGTAAGGCCAGCCTGACCCCTTTGACCTCTCCTGTCAGGGGGGCATGGGCCTCAGCAAAGCATTTTTGAGAGTCGGAGTAGAGCCTTTAGGCGGGTTTTGGGGCTAGCGAACCGGCTAAAGCCCAATGTTGCTAAGAATTCAAAATTGGCCAGTTTCGCACAACCAGGAGCAACCGCGTAAACGCTCCACTCCGGAGTTGAGGCTTTAGCTGGTGTCAAGGCCACTGCCAGAACCGGCGCCAACACCACTTGTAGCAGTTACAGGCGTCGGCTGGAATTGTCCTCAGTTGGCCAGTTGTGCCCAGCCCAGCACGTCGGCAGCAGGAGGCAGGGGCAGGTCGGTGACCTCGCCGCTGACGACATCTACCAGTTGATAGTGCTCCTGACGAGAGAGACCTGCCAGCCAGGCAACCAACAGGTGGCCGGCCGGTTCGGGTGCCCAGCCGATCAACCGCGCTTCAGGGCTCTCCAGTTTCAGCAGTTCGCGGACGTCCATCTGTCTCACGTCCAGCAACCACAGGCTGGCGGTGAGGCTGACTTCCAGGTCAGGTTGTCCCTCGGCCAGCAGGTAGGCCAGAGACGCTCCATCCGGCGACCAGCGCAAGTCAACGGCATGGCCGTGCGAAGGCAGTCCGTAGACAGCGGGGGATGTAACCTCCCCTGTCAGATCATACAGGTCCAGACGAGAGGGGGGGACGGCATCGTTGCCAACCCGTGAGAGGGCCAGGCGGGCCATGTCGGGGGAGAGGGCCAGGGCCGAGACCTGGTCAGGATTGTAAAGGGGGATGGTCTTCAATCGCTCGCCATTGAGGGCATTCATCACCCACACACTGCTATAACGTTCCTGACCACCCACCGGTACGGCGACGAGAGCGTTGGTAGTGCGATCGTAGCCCAGCAGGTGCAGGTTGGCAAAGCCGGGCTCCGGTGGCGCAGGCGGCATCGGGGGTGAGGTA
>JBBIJG010000224.1:0-5262 GCA_037446095.1 Caldilineae bacterium | reverse complement strand
TTATCCTGCCCAAACGCAACGAAGTGGACCTGGACGACCTGCCCAAAGAAGTCCAGGAGAAGATGCACTTCATCCTGGTGGACAAGGTGGACCAGGTGATCGCCTCGGCCCTAAGGGATGAACATGCTTAGGGAGGAGATGAACCTTCCTATCACAGTGCTAGGGATAGCGGCCAGCCCGCGACGCGGAGGCAATTCTGACCTCTTGCTGGAGCGGGCGTTGGAGGGTGCGGCCCAGGCCGGCGCCAAGGTGGAGCAGATCATTGCTGCCCGCCTGAAGATCGCCCCCTGCATTGCCTGCGACGGCTGCTGGAAAGCCGGCCGCTGCGTGGTGCAGGACGGGTACCAGATAGTGTACCCCAAACTTCTGGCCGCAGAGCGAATCATCCTCGCCTCCCCCATCTACTTCATGGCCATCAGTGCCCAGGGCAAACTCCTGATTGACCGTTGCCAGTGCCTGTGGGCGCGCAAATACGTGCTGCGCCAACCACTGCCCCCCACCCCCAGCGGCGAGCCGCGCCGGGGCGCGCTCATCACCACCGCCGGGCATCATGTCAAGATGGGCTTTCGCTGTGCGGCCACCACCATGCGCTACTTCATGGATGTCCTGGATGCCGAGTTTTCCGAAGAGCTACACGCTGGCGACGTGGACGAGAAGGGGGCGATTCGGGAGCACCCTGACATCCTGGAGGCAGCCTTTGCCCTGGGAGTGCGGCTGGCCCAGCCTCTCGGGGTTGGCAAGGTCTCCTGACCGCCGCCGGGAAGGATTCGGTCAGAGACCTTTGCCTTTGCCCAACAAAGATTAGATTCGCTGTGACCCCCCCACCCCTCTACGTTAAACGTAGAGCGAGGACTTCGAGATTGATGGGTAAACTCAAGCCAGCCTGTCCCTTGCGAGGAGAAACAAGGTGTGGTAGAATGGGAATCACTCACTTCTGCCGGAGGCGAAGAAATGCCCAGTCTTTTTCCAGGCATGGACCCTATCTGGAAGACCCGACGCTGTGGCCAGGTGTGCACCAGCGCCTCATCACCTATGCCGCCGATGCGCTTCAGCCAGAGGTGCGTCCTCGCTATCACGCCCGCATCGGTGAGCGCCTCTACTTGGTCGAGTTACCCCACCCGATGTACCCCGACGTCGTGCTGGTGCGGCGCCCTCGGGTCGTACGTGAGTCTGTGGCGGTCGCTTCGGTGGCCGATGTGGCCTCAATGGAGGTGGATACCCCGATTATACTCGCCATCCCTCCAGTCGAACATCGGGAGCCTTTCCTCGAGGTTGTGCATACGACGGGGGGTGAGATCGTCACCGTTATCGAGGTGTTGAGCCCGGCCAACAAGACACCGGGCGAGGGCCATCGCCCCTACCGCCGTAAACAACGGGAGAGCCTGGACAGCCCCGCCCACCTGGTGGAGATAGACTTGCTGTCGGAAGGACTCCACACGGTGGCTATGAGGATTTCATAGACTACCATCGGCCGCCGCCGGTCTCTCTGTCTGCCGAAGAGGCGGCGTGGCTGGAGAGTCTGTTGGGAAAGTCTTCAGGAGAGCAAAAACCTTCCAGGAAAGGAGGCCGGAATGAACAAGGTCATTGACATGCTGAATGCCGACATCAGAGATGAGCACGCCGCCATTATCCAGTACCTTCAACACGCCTACGCTATCGGCGAGAGTGGAGAAGCCTGCGAGATCGAAGCCATCGCCCGGGACGAGATGCGCCACCTGGACTGGCTGTCGGAGGCTGTGGTCGAGTTGGGCGGCGACCCGACCATCGAGCGCGGGGAAGTAGACCTGAGCGGTGCCGGGCCGGTGGAGTGGATGGCCCGTGACATCCTGGCCGAAGAAAGGGCCATTGCCCAGTACAAAAAGCACCTCGCCGCCATTGACGACCCCAAAATCGTGCGCCTTTTAGAGCGCATCCTCTCCGACGAAGAAGCCCATCGCGCTCAGTTCGCCGACCTGGCCGATGAAATGGCCGAAGAGGGTGTGAAACCCGTGGTCGAGAGCCTTTCATCGCCGACCACCGGCGAGCCCTCGCGAGCCGTGGAGGTCCTGCAACAGGGCGTGCAACACGAATATACGGTCATCCTCCAATACCTCTACCACAACTTTGTCATGCCCAACTGCGAGGTCCCCCGACTGTGAAATCGGCCGCGAACTGGAGATGCAGGCCATCAATGAAATGCAGCACATGGGTTGGTTCTCCGAAAAGCTGGCCAGCATGGGCGTTCGCCCGGAGATGCAGCGCACCGAGGTGGACCGCTCCCGTGACACGGCGGCCATGCTGGAAGCCGACATTGCCGCCGAGCGAGCAGTGACAAAAGACTACAACCAGCAGATAGAGGAGCTAGAGGACAAGGAACTGAAGGCGCTTCTGGCCCGCGTCCGTGACCATGAAGTCTATCACGACGCCGTTTTCTCCGAGATGCTGGAAGAGATTCGCGCCAGAGAAGAGAGAGAAGAGGCGGAACCCAAAGAAGTAGAGCAGGCTCCCTCTCCACCACCTGAGGCAGAGGAACCTTCACCTCCCCCTAGCCCCCCGAGCAAGTTGACTGTGGGCAGTCTGATGGGAGAAAAATAGGTGGAGTCCATGGACGACCAAATAACGGTTAGAGGAAGGGTGGCGTATAGCCATTGAGAAAATGCAATCTGAAACCCTGCGTAAATTCTGTGCCAGGAGTTCAACCCCTGGCACATCGGATTAATCTTATTGAGGGGGGAGGTATCGTTTGTGTCTGTTACCCTTGAAACCTTGCGTCAGTTGCCATTCTTCTCTAAGCTGAGCCAGGACGAGCTGGCTGAGGTTGCATCTCAGGTCCACGAGCGTACCTTCCGCCGTGGCGAGATAATCTTGTTGGAAGGTGAAGCCCCCGAGGCGGTGTACTTCGTCGTTCATGGCCAGGTGCGGATCTACCGCCTTTCGCCGGAGGGACGGGAGCAAGTACTGAAGCGGCTGGGGCCCGGCGGAGTTTTTAATTTGGTGCCCGTTTTGGACGATGGCCCCAACCCTGCCAGCGCCATGGCCTGGACCGATGTCACGGTGTATGCCATCGAGCGTAGCCATTTTATGCAGATAGCGCGTGCGTATCCGGCGCTGGCTATGGCTGTTTTGACCGATTTGACAACCAAACTTCGGGACATGACAGCCTTGATCGAAGACCTCTCTCTGCGTACCGTTGAAGCACGGCTGGCCAGGCTGCTTCTGACTCAGGCTGCTGAGGAAGAAGCCTCGCCGCGACGTATAACCCAACAGGAGATGGCGGCCCAACTGGGCACCGTGCGCGAGGTGATAGGACGCACTCTGGCCGAACTGCAACGAGAGGGGCTGATCCGTGTGGAACGCCACCGCATCATTATCGTGGACCGCCCTGGCCTCGAGGCGAAGGCGATGCTCTAACCTCAAGCGCTTTTCGCCCCCAAAGTGCGACTTTAGTCACATACAGCCATCGTCCCTTTGTGCTATGCTATATTCAGACCCAAAGGGACAATTTCTTTCAGGGGAGGACAATAGTGGACGTCAAGGAGCGTGTGCTGCCTCAAATCAACCTGGAACTCTGCAACGGCTGTGGGACCTGTGTGGAAACCTGCCCCTCAGAAGCCGTAGCCCTGATAGATGGACGGCCTGTCATCGTCCGTCCCGAAGACTGCGCTTATTGCGGCGATTGTGAGGACCTGTGTCCCGAGGGCGCCATCTCCCTCCCTTATGAAATCGTCTTTGAATAGAGGAGGGTATCGAGGGCTGATGGTCAAACGCCAGATCATACACATTGACGAGGAACGATGCAATGGGTGCGGATTGTGTGTCACCCCTTGTGCTGAAGGAGCCATTGAAATCGTAGATGGCAAGGCCCGGGTCATTAACGATGAGCTCTGCGATGGGGCCGGTTTTTGCCTGGCGATCTGCCCCACCGGCGCCCTGCGCATCGAGGAGCGCGAGGCGGTGCCCTTCAACGAAGCGGCAGCAGAGAGGAAAAGGCACGAGCGAGGCAAAACCTATATCGCTCAGACCTGCTTCCGGTGTGGGGCCAGCGAGGAACAGCGCGTCTTATTGCCCTGCCGCAAGGATGGAGCGAGCTTGTGGGTGTGCACCCATTGCCTGCCGGCCCTGATCCATGGATGAGAAACCAGGAGGTGAAACGATGAAACCCACCGCACAGTTGCAAGAAGAGCACCAGGCGATCAAGCGGATGCTGCGGATTGCGGGGAAAGTTAGCGAAAAGCTCGAATCCGGAGAGGAAATCAATCCCGAACACCTGGAACAAATCGTTGAATTCATCCGGGTCTTCGCCGACAGATGCCATCACGGCAAGGAAGAAGACCTGCTTTTTGTGGCCATGGAAGAAGCTGGGATACCCAAAGAGGGGGGACCCATTGGGGTCATGCTGGCCGAACACGACATGGGACGCGGTTACGTCCGTGGCCTGAGCGAGGCTGTCACCAGGTATAAAGCGGGGGAGCGCGGAGTTTCCCCGGCGATTGTTGAGAATGCCAGGAATTACATCGCCCTTTTAAGTCAACACATTGACAAGGAAGACAACATCCTTTACCCAATGGCCGATATGCATCTCACAGAGGATCAGCAGAAAGCGTTGCTGGAAGGATTTGAAAGGGTCGAGCGCGAGAGGATTGGGCCTGGCAGACACGAAGCGTTCCACCAGCTTCTGGATCGCTTACAAGAGCTCTATCTGGAGGACATGCCATGATCGAGCTGCATCTTTACGGCGACCTGCGTCGCCATGCGCAGGAGAAAACGGCCAGCGGCCAGTCTGTCGTACAGCTACCCGGCGGCCACGCTCAGACGGTAGGCAGTGTGTTGCGTGAACTGGGCATTGATCCCGCAGAGGTAGGACAGATCTTTCTCAACGGCAGGCTGCTCACCACTCGGTGCTCGATGGCCCCCTGGCTGGGCTATCAGTCAGCCGAGGAACGTATCCCCAAGGGCGGATCGTATCTCGATGCACCGCTCCGCCCCGGTGACCGGCTGGGCATCTTTCCCACCAAAATGGCCATGCTGGTGGTATGACCACAGCACTGCCCCGAAAAGGAGGAGCCGATGGCATTGATCAAAAATTGTCCGGGGGCTGTCACGTTCCGCGAAGTGCGGCCCGAAGATATTGTGTGTCCCCAGTGTGGGGGTGAAGTAGAGATATGGTCCGATGAGCCAGTGGCGCGTTGCCGCCAGTGCGGCTTCTGGGTCAGCAAGGAACGGGGCGCATCCTGCATTGATTGGTGTGCTTACGCCAAGGAGTGTATCGGCCTGGCCAAGTAC
>JBBIJG010000223.1:0-5277 GCA_037446095.1 Caldilineae bacterium | reverse complement strand
GCTAGCCGACGGGAGCCGGGCCCAATACAGCCCCGGCCTGAACGCGGCTACGGCTGCGGTGCAATCCTTCCTGGCCTATGACGCCGACCGGGATCAATGGCAGGCCTTCTGCGGCGATGGCCCTGACTCCTTCCTGGCCACCTACTGGCGATTGTTTGGTGACCCGCTGGCGCGCTCGTTAGACCCCGTGGTACCATCGGACGTAGAGATGCCTGAACTGCGTTTGCCGTGGGAAAGAGGGCAGACGTGGTATTTGACAGCCGGTCCCCATGGTGGGTGGAACAATGGCAGTGCCTGGGCCGCCCTCGATTTTGCCCCGCCGGGTAAGATTGGCTGCTGGACAGCCGAAGAGTGGGTGGTGGCTGCGGCCTCGGGGTTGGTGGTCCGCAGCGAAAAAGGGGTGGTGATGCAAGACCTGGATGGAGATGGCTACGAGGAGACAGGGTGGAATCTGTTGTACATGCACCTGGCCAGTGAAGGGCGGGTACCCGTCGGCACCATGCTGGAGCAGGGTCAGCGGGTGGGACATCCCTCTTGTGAGGCGGGCCTTTCCACCGCTTCGCATGTCCATCTGGCCCGCAAATATAATGGAGAATGGATTCCGGCCGATGGCCCTCTGCCCCTGATCCTTTCCGGCTGGCGGGCTCATGCTATAGACGCTTACGAAGGGACCCTGACCAAAGGTGACGCGGTCCGCATCGCCTGTGAGTGCCGGGAGGATGATTACAATGGGCTCCGAGCGGAATAACTTCCCGACAACCGGCCAACTTATGTCCACATCCTCTCGCCTCTCAGCACCTTCCTGGCCAGATGGTAAAGGACGAAACATTCCACAGCAAAGGGGGGAAAGCCGAGAAAACCCAGGATGGGCATCTCAAAGACTTTGAACTGAGGGAAAATGGGCACGGCGTAAATCCATTTGGTGTGCGCCCAGTAGTTCCAAAACTCCCACAGGATGCCGCAGACGAAGCCGCCCGACAGCAGGGCGCAGGTCCTGCCCGGCCGGCCTTCCTCCCAGTCCCGCAAGATCGAGGGGGCTCCCAGTTGCATATTGATCGGATCCACCAGGAAAAAGAACCCCAGCCACACCAGGCCGAAGAGGTAGCGGGCGATGGGGTAGGGCAGGAGCGGAGGCACGACCAGACAGAGCACCCCTGCGACGACGGACAGGCTCGACCAGAAGTCGGAGAGGCGGAACGGGGTGCTGCGGAGGCGGTGGAAGGGGAAAAGGGCTTCCAAGAGCTCTGTCGTCTCAAAAATGCCGGGGAAGATAGTAGCAAAGGCCCAGCCGTAGCCCAGGTTGCGCTGCCAGGCCTGGGACGGCAGGTTGATATAGTGCCAGTTTTTGAGGAAGAGATTGTAGACCTCGAACATCAGCCAGAAGAAGATGGACAGCCAGAGCATCATGAGGAACTCTTTCAGGTGGTTGTGGAGCAGCGATTCTCCCTTGAGGCGGAGCACCAGGCTGTCTGCCAGCAGGATGTAGCCTGTCCAGACGATGGGGGTGAACCATACGGTGACCGGCTTGATCCGCAGGAAGAGCAAGACCTCGGCGCAGAGCACAATAGCCAGGCCCAGTGGGCCGTACCATTTCCATTTCATCGGGCACTCCCTCCTTGTGATTGGGGTTCGCGAGGAGCCGGGCGACCTTATGCATTATTGTAGCATAGAGTGTAGGCACAAACAAGTTCAGAACAATGCGGCCCGTTACTCACCGCAGAGGGCGAAGCACGTAACTGTTCAGCACCCGCCAGGGTAATACCAAAGGGCCCCAAGGAGGCCCTTTCCGGTCATGGCGAGCCGTCGTACAGGCGGCCTCCGCGTTCTCGGCGGTGAAAAATGACCGGCTCGTTCGGGCTACCGGACAGCGCTGCCCCCGGCAGCCTGCGGGGAACCCGGCTGAATAGCGACTGCAAGGGTTAGCGCAAAGCCGCCCTGAAATCAGAGCGGCTTTGTTCTGCCCCTTGAAACCGAAGCCGGAAAGGTGTTCACTTCCCTTTTAACTCAAAATGGTTTATAATTATCGGCGGGAAACTGACTGTCTCTGAAACCACGGGCTTGTGCAGCGCAACCAGGGGAGTCCCAAGGATGCTTTCCTCCCTCGCCCCAGCCGGAAAGACAATGCCTCAGCCGGGAACGAGGAGAAAGCAGAAGAGACACGCCCCATATCCTCTGGCCTGCAACGCAGATCCCCCACATTCAAGGAGGTGATAAACGACAATGGACTTTTTGGAAAGGGTAAAAGGAGCTATGGGAGGGCTGGAAAAATTCGTGGCTGCCGTCCCAGGCTACAAGGGCTACAAAGAAAAGGAGCAGCGCCGTGAGGCCGACAAACTGTTGCGCGACTACCTGGTCCGCCAATTCGAGGCCCAACAACGCAAGCTGAACGACCAAAAGCTGCAGTTGCTCAGCGCGGGCCTCCTCGAATGGATGGACGACCTGGACCGCGCCTCTATCAGGCTGGAATCCTTCCTCATCAAAATCAGGACGGCCAGCCAGGGATATGCAGGCTTCTTCGACGCCGTAAAAGTCAAAGAGGAGGAACTGGACGCCCTGTACCGCTTTGACAACGCTCTCCTGGAAAGTGTGCCCCGACTGGAGGCCGGCATCGCCACTCTGGCCAACGCCATCATGGCTAAAGAGGGCGTGCCCCAGGCAATCTCGGATCTGGTGGCCCTCACCGGCGAACTCAACGACACCTGGGCCAGGCGCGAAGATGTGATCACTGGCGCCATCTCAGCGTAATTTCTGGGGCTCGTGACGAGCTGTAATCCACCACAGCGAATTCTTACTTAAAGGAGGACAACCCATGGCACGCATTTTTGACGTGATCCAAGTTCCCTCAATGGGATCTAAGGAAATAGTGAAGCGGGTGCCCGAACAAGGCATGGGCGATTTCCGCATTGGCTCGCAACTCATTGTGGGGCCGGGCCAGGCCGCCGTCTTTGTCCGTGACGGTAAAGCCCTGGACACCTTTAGCCCCGGTCGCCACACCATCACCACAGCCAACATCCCCCTGTTGGTGAACCTCATCGGCAAGGCTTTTGGCGGTCAGACACCCTTCAAAGCCGAGGTCTACTTTGTCAACATGACCGAGTTCCCCAAAATGGGTTGGGGCACGCGCAACCCCGTCCCCCTCCGCCATCCAGGCATCGGGGTGGGAGCTTCTCTCATCATCGCCAACGGCATCTTCAGGATGCGGGTGGCCAACCCCCAACTCTTCGTCGGCGAATTCGCCGCCCGCCAGGGCCTCTACACCACAGACGAGATCCACGACACCCTGCGGACCTACGTCGTATCCGCTCTCAAAGATGTGGTCGGGGAGCTGGGGAAGCAGGGCAAATCGGCCTTCGACCTGCCGGCCATGATTGACGAGGTGAGTGCAGCCGTCGAGGCCAAGGTCAAAGATGAATTCGACAGCATGGGCCTGCGGCTGATAGACTTCAAGGTGGAAGACCTCAACCCCAAGGAGGAATCGGCCGAGACTCTGGCCAAGATGGGCCTCATTGACATGGGCGAACTGCAGAAATATCAGTTCGCCATGGCTATGCGGGAAATGGCCCAGCAACCCGGCGGCGCCGGAGGCAGCGCCATGGGGTTGGGGGCCGGCGCCGGCATGGGCCTGGGCATGGCCCAGATGATGGCCCAACAAATGATGCAGGCCGGGGCTCAGCAGCCCGCCCGACCAGCGGCGGCTGCCGTGACCTGCCCCAAGTGTGGCCATCAGAACCCTGCCGGAGCCAGGTTCTGCAGCCACTGCGGAGAGAAGATCGAAGCCGCTGCCGGTGGCTTCTGCTCTAACTGTGGCGCTCAACTCACACCGGAGGCCCGGTTCTGCCCCCAGTGCGGGCAGAAGGTAGCCTGATACTACAACCGCCCTTGGGCGACGCACTACTGCACAGCAAATCCCCCAGTGTCAGGATACGAAGGGGAGTGCCATGTCTCTTTCGGACTTGGATCATACAGACAAACGCGTACTCATGTTCGGAGGGAAAGGGGGCGTGGGCAAGACGACCTGCTCGGCGGCCACAGCCCTCCACTATGCCTCACTGGGCAGGAAAACCCTGATCATCTCCAGCGACCTTACCCCCTCCCTCTCCGATATATTTGAAATGGAAGTAGGGCCTGCAGAAAAACCGGTGCAGGGTACAGAGAACCTTTATGCCCTGGAAATCAGCCCCGACGAAGTGATGAGGCGGTGGAAAGAAAAGTTTGGCCCGGAGATTTACGAGGCGGCTTCTGCCCTGATTGACATGGAATACGATGAAGTCATAGATTACGTGGCCATCGCCCCCGGCATCCAGGAAGAGTTCATGCTGGACTATATCCTGGAGCGGGTCAAAGATGGGCGGTACGACCTGATCGTCTGGGATACGGCTCCGGCCGGTGATACCCTGCGCCTTCTTGACCTGCCCTACAAATTCATCGAACACCTGCGCATGGCCCCCCGGTTCTATTTCGAGATCCGTGACACCTTCAAATTGAAGAAGGTCCCCTTCCTCGACCTGATCGAAAGCTGGAAAGCACTGGCTAAGGAAGTCACGGATTTCATGAGAGACCCGGCCAACACCGAGTTCATCCTGGTAACCATCCCCGAGGCTTTGGGGGTCTACCAGGCCAGGCGGCTGGTGAAGGAGTTCGAGCGGTACGGACTGACCATCCGCCATCTGATCATCAATAACGTCATCCAGGACCCCGACTGTGAGTTCCACCGGGCGCGGAGGGCTATGCAGATCCCGTACATCAACATGCTGGCCGAAGAGTACGGCGACGGGCGGATGAAAATCATTCAACTGCCTCTCTTCGCTTACGAGATGAAAGGGGTAGAGAGGTTGAAAGAGCTGGAGAAGGTACTATTCCGATAAACGTGTGGTCACCCTGGCGTAAGGGTGCCTATCAACCGACGAGGCAAGAAGATGGAGTATTCGGAACTGGTCATCGAACACTTCCGGAACCCTCGCAACGTAGGGATCATCGAGGACGCCGACGGAGTGGGCAAGATGGACAGCCCTGTCTGCGGCGACCTGATGGAAATCTACATCAAGGTGAATAATAACCACATCACCGACATCAAGTTCCGCACCTTTGGCTGTGGAGCGGCTATCGCTTCGGGCTCCATGGCCACCGAGATGATCAAAGGCAAGACCTTGGCCGAAGCTGAGGCCCTGACCGACGAAGATGTGGCCCGGGCCCTGGGCGGCCTGCCGGAGAAAAAGATGCACTGCTCCAATCTGGCGGCCAGCACTTTGCATAAAGCACTTGAGGACTACCGGAACA